>CADCRJ010000044.1 GCA_902803735.1 uncultured Spirochaetaceae bacterium | reverse complement strand
TTTTTCTGCAATAATCATTTTGACAGAGTTCGATGTGTTTAAGAAATTTATTGCTTGGTTCGCAACGAAATTTACGTTTATCTTTTTTATTTGCGATTGATTTATAAGGTATTCTCTTATTTTATTCGGGCAAGAGTCTGCATCGACCCATATATTGAATTCAAAATTGATCAATTAAAGCACCTTATCTATCTTTTTTATCATATCTGAAGTAAGCTTTTCGACTTGCTTTGTATATTCAAAATTATCAAGCAATTTGGAATCTTTATCGGAAAGCAATTTTTCGATTTGTGATGTTTTTGATTCTTCTTTGTAAAGTTCATCGCAAATCATAATTCCTGCTAAAATAGCTACTTGAAGCTCTGAATTTAATGAATCGCTTCGTTGGATTTGCTCTGTTATTTCTTTATAATAATTTAGGAGTTTTTTTAGATATGCATCGTCTGCACTTGCTTTTATTGCAAAAGATGTACCGAGCATATCTATTTGAAGAGAGCCCATGAAAACCTCTCCTTTTGTGTTTTAGAAAATATCGAAAAGCTCTGGCTTATCTTGTCCTTGCTCTGATTCAGTTGAACCATCAGCAGTTGCCTCGTTAACTTCCGAGATTTGCACGTCTGCATCAATATTTTCTTCCTGCTGTGGTATTTCTTCAAGAATCTCTTCTTCTTGAGCTTCAACAGTTTCTTCCGTTACAGTCTGTTCCTCAGATACCACATTTTCTGCAGTCTCTGGCTGTATAACCTCTTCCTGTTCGTTGACAGTCTCTTCTGCTACTTCTTCTTGAACAGTCTCTTCCTCAACTGTTTCTGTTATTTCAGTAAGTTCTGGCTGAGATTCTTCTTCAAAAGCATTCGAAGCAACTGTATTTTCTGTAGTCAAAACAGCGTTCTCAACAGTTTCAAGTTGCTCCAATGCCTTTAAGATTCCTGCCTCGATCTTGTTCTGATCTGTCTGAAAAGATGAAAATTGCTCCGTCTTAGCCGAAAGTGCATTTGTGAGCTCTGCGCATTTACTACGCAAAGCATCATTTTCGGCTGTAAGCTGTGCGATTTTTGCAACAGCACTTTCAACTTTTTTTTCCAGAAGTAAAACTTGATCGAGTGAAACCATTCTTTTATTCCTTATTTAGAAATCTTTTTTATTATGCGTTCAAAGCTTTTTTTGCAGCTTCTACAATTGCTTTGAATGCTGTAGGATCTTCAATAGCAAGGTTTGACAAAGCTTTTCTGTTAAGAGTAATTCCTGCTTTGTTAAGACCGTTGATGAAGCGAGAGTATGAAATACCCTCGTCTCTTACAGCTGCATTAATACGTGCAATCCACAACTGGCGGAAATCACCTTTGCGGTCGCGGCGGCTGACATAAGCATGTGTCAAAGCCTTTGTAACAGCATCTTTAGCTGCTTTGTAGTTTGTTCCACGACGACCTGTGAAACCTTTTGCCAATTTAAGAATCTTGCTACGACGATTCTTGCGTTTTGTTCCATCTACTGCTCTAGACATTGTTATCTCCTATATATTAGCCGTATGGAAGCTGCTGTTTACGGATTTTTGCAGCTGAATCATTTGAAAGAATTCCGGCATGGCGGAGATTCATCTTTCTTTTTGCTGATTTCTTTGTCAAAATATGACGAAGATTCATCTTCTTGTACTTTACCTTACCTGTCGCAGTAAAAGAAAAACGTTTTGCTGCTGACTTCTTTGTCTTCATTTTAGGCATTCTAGCCACCTCTTGTTTAACTAAAGTACTCCTTTTTAGGAGATTTTGGACTTTAGGTTATTTGGCCTTGGCATTCAATGTCATTGACATGAATCGCCCTTCCATTGCGGCAGGCTTCTCGATGGTGTATGAGCCTTCGTTCAGCCTTTTCAATACTTCGTTCAAAACATCATAGCCGAGTTCGGTATGTGCAAGCTCACGACCGCGGAAGCGAATCGTTACTTTTACTTTGTCGCCCTCGTCCAAGAATTCTTGAACATGTTTTGCCTTAGTGTCGAGATCGCCTGAGCCAATTTTTGGCTGCATACGAATCTCTTTTATTTTAAGGACTTTTTGGTTCTTGCGGGAATCGCGGAGCCTTTTTTCCTGCTCGAACTTGTATTTACCATAGTTCAAAATTTTACAAACAGGCGGATTTGCCGTTGGCGAGACTTCAACAAGGTCTAGCTCTCGCTCTTTTGCCAGCTTGAGGGCCTCCATTGTAGGCATAATGCCATTTTGTTCACCTTCATCGTCAATAAGTCTGACCTCGCGTACGCGGATTTGTTCATTTACCCGCAATTCTCTTGAATCTGCCAACAGAACTCCTTGTGTTTTAGTTTGTAAAAAACACTTTTTCTAAAAAATGTAATTCGGATTATATCAGAAATATTAATGCTGTGTCTAGCAGATTGAATACTATCAGCGGATGTTTTATCCGCATTTTGCTTTTATGTTCTCTAATATAGAAGAAAAAAGGCTCGGAAAAGAAAAGCTTTCCGAGCCTTTTTTTATTTGGTTAAGACGACTTATGCCTGTCCTGCAGAACCGAGAACCTCGATGTTCTTGCGAGCATACATTTTCTTGAGCTCGTCACGAGCAGGTCCAAGATATTTTCTTGGGTCGAATTCATCTGGGTGCTCTGTGAACACTTTGCGAATCATTGC
>CADCRJ010000043.1 GCA_902803735.1 uncultured Spirochaetaceae bacterium | reverse complement strand
CTCTTCCTTTGTGGCCAGGAATGCCTGACGAGATGAGTGATTATGTCATAAAAACAGTAATTGAGACTGGCAAAAAGCATCATGTCTGATAAAGTCCGAAAACTCATATATACAAATGATTTTTACTCTGATATAAGTGCCCCAGAAGCCGTAAGCCCAGATATGCTCTATGCGGCAATCATAAGGAGCCCCGTCGCTTACGGTTATATAGTGTCGATTGAATTTCCTAGGGATGAAGAAATTCCAAAGGATTATTCAATCTTCACATACAGGGATATTCCCAAGAAAAATGTCATAACAACAATAAATACCAAGACAAAGGTATTTTCAGAGGGAGAAATCGCTTACAAGGGAGAGCCGATTGGTATTCTTGTTGGTCCTGACGAAACAGAAGTAAAACGTCTGCTTACAAAACTTGTAATCCGTTTTGACAAGAGCCGCATAAACGAGATTATGAGGGGTTTTAACTCAACTTGCAAAAAATCTCTTTTCTCGCTTGAGACATCGGACAAGCAGGTCTGTTTCTCAGCGTTTTCTGATAAAAGCCCTGAGCCTATACAACTAATCGAGAATAACTTCATACAGAAACCTTTGCAAAAGATAGCCCAGAAAGAAATTTTCTCGGAATTAGGTTCTGACAAAGAGCAGTTTGACAAAATCTTCTCAACTGCTGATTTTGTCGTGCAGGACGTTTGGCAAAACCAGTTGCAGCCGCTTTCCTCAAAAGAAACAAACGGCGCATTAGTTTATGTAAACGCAAATTGCCTTCACGTTTTTACACCAAATGAATGGATAAGCCATCTAAGAAAAGCTCTTTCGGACGTAACAGGCTTTTCTAGCGATGAAATCATAATAACACGGACAAATGTCTCATCTCAGAACACAAACTCTCTCTGGCAAAACGCAACCATAGCGGCACAGGCAGCCGTTGCGGCAATAAAGACAGGAAAGCCCGTAAAAATCATGCTTTCACGAGCAGAGCAAGAAGAGTTCATCGAGAACATTGCGCCAGTAACTATAAAGCATAGGACAGCCGTAAATAAAGACGGAACGATTCTTGCAATGAATATAGAAATAGAAGTAGAAGCAGGTGCCGTAAACCCGTTCGCAAAAGAACTTCTGAACAGGCTCGTAATCGCTTCTCAGGGAATCTATAGTCCAAAACAATACAGAATCACAGCCGTAGCCTACTCCGCCCATACCCCTCCAACGTCTGTAAACCTGCCAACAATCGACGTGCAGGCTTTTTTTGCAGTAGAGAATCAAATACAAAAAATTTCATACATTACAGGACTTTCTGCAAGAGCAATCCGTCTTGCAAATTTCAAGAATATGAATCTCTCGCAAAAGAAGGAAGCTGAAGCAACTTCTGAAAACGACACGCCTCGTCTCTTATTTGATTTGGGAAGAGTTTCTAACGTGTTCAATGCGGTCTGTAACGATTTGAATCCACATATACGAATAAAACGCAATGACATTACAAAAGACACAATCACTAAAACGCAGGAAATAGTCGAAGAAGGTTTTGCTCCAAGTCGTTTTGACAGAAAGTATGCCGTATACAGAGCAACAAGCCTGAAAACAAACTATAAGTCCGCTAACTCACCATATTCGCCTCCGCTCAGAGGTATAGGCTTTTCGTGCAGTTTTGAGGGCACAGGCTTTTTTGGCTCAGAGCTTCTTAAAAACAGCATAAGCATAGAGACAACCTTGCGTGAATACGGAAAACTCGTAATCCATACAACCCCGCCGTCAGATTCAGTCTGGACCCTCTGGCTCAACATAGCAGAAGAAATTCTAGGCATAGACAGGAAGCAGGTTTTTATTGACTGTATATTTGATGATGACGAGGAACCAGAATATCCAGAAAGCATAAACAGCAACATAGGCATAAAGACATACCTTTTCAGGAAATGCTGCGAATCAATAAAACGCAAAAAAAACGAGCCTTTGCCTATTACGGTAAGAAAATCGATTCCAGAGTCACAAATATCACTATGGAACAAGAAAAATTTTGAGGGCAAGCCTTTCTATTCAACTTCGTTCTGTGCTTGTACGGTAGAAACAGAGCTTGAGCCTTGTACAATGAAGGTAAAAATCCTTGAAATAAACATTGTAATAGACTGCGGAAAGATTCTGAACGTAAAAGCAACTGAATCAACTCTAAAACTAGAAGCAGAAGAAATACTCGCCCAAGTTATTGAGAAAGACAAACTTCATTGCAGCAATATAAACATAATGTTCATACAATCAGACGATGAGCCTAAGCAAATCGGCTCAATACTCTACTCCGCACTTCCAGCTGCGCTCTCATCAGCACTGGCACAGGCACTAGGCAAACCGCTAAATCATTTGCCAATACAATCCGACACAATTCTTGAACTGAACGAAGCAATGGAAGAAGAATCGAATCTAAATGAGATACAAGAAGAACCTGAAGAATACACGGAGACGGAGGCAGAACAATGAAAATTCCAGTAACGCTGAACGACAAAAAAATCTTCTTTGATGCGCCTCCAGAAAAGCCTCTTGTAGACGTTCTGAGAGAAATGAAAATTCTTTCGCCAAAAAAAGGCTGCGGAAAGGGCTTCTGTGGCTTTTGCACAGTACTTCTGGACAACAAGGCTGTTAACAGCTGCATTATTCCTGTAGGGCTCGTAAAAGACAGCTCTATTGTTACGTTGGAGCATTTTTCCAAGACAGACATGTACAAAGACATAGTAAGAGGCTTTAAGCAAGCAGGCTTAAAACTCTGCGGCTTTTGCAACGCTGCAAAGATTTTTTCCACTTATGAGCTTCTGCAGCATTCCTACAGACCAAGCCCCGAAGAGCTGTCTCATATAGCAGAAGACATGACTTGTAACTGTACGGACAAAGATTCGTTCATAAACGGAATCTTATATGCTACTGCAAACAAACACGAGCGGGAAGGAAGAAAAAATGTCCTTTAAGAATATGGCTTATGCCAAAAACCTTTCAGAAGTTTTTTATCAGCTTAAAAATAATCAGGAGCTGCAAATCATTGGTGGCTGCACTTCCTTAAAGGAACTTCCTGATTCGTCTCTCTCCATTCGGAATATTCCAGAACTCAAAAATATTGAAAAAAGAGAGCGTTTCTTTGATTTCGGTGCGGCGGTAACGCTCTCTGACATACTTTATCTGGGTAAAAAAAATCTGCCACCACTTATTTTTGATGCCGTGCATACGATTGCAACGCATACGATAAGAAACCTCGCAACAATCGGCGGAAACATCTGTGCCGAAGACTGTGCCTACAGGCATACGCTATATGCGCCACTTCTTGCACTAGACGCAAAACTTGAATTCCAGAAGAACAACGAGACTGAAATAATTCCTCTTACGAAATTCAATGGAATTCCTCAGACAATTCCGCTCGCTAAGCTAAAAAGTCTCAAAGAAGGAGAAAGTTCTGCAAAAATAAATATTACATATGAAAAATCGATACTCACAAAGATTCATATTCCTGCAGAAGAATGGGATGTTGAGATTTTCAAGCGGCTGGGACCGTCTCATGTGATAGACGAGCAGAGCGCGTCATTCGCTTTTCTTGCGAACTCACAAAAAGGCAAGCTTTCAAACCTGCGCATAGCCTTTGCTGGACATATTCAGTTCAGAAACCAAAAGCTTGAAAATAAGCTCATCGGAGCAAACTTGCCGCTCGCAGACAAAGACATAAATGATCTGCTCTCAGAAATTGAAGTTGAATTTGACAAAGCTTCAGCAGAGGCAACAAAGTCGCCAATGCTGAAAAAACAGTTTCTGAATCTTGTGCGCTACTCCTTGGAGCAGCTTACATAATCAAAGCCTTGTCGATTGCGGCAAGCTCAGATTCTGTAAAATCAAGGTTCTGCAAAACTTTTACGTTTGTCTCTATCTGCTCGGCACGGCTCGCTCCAATAAGCACGGAAGTAAGCCTGTTCTTGCGGAGATTCCAGCTCAATGCCATTTCTGCAAGGGATTGCCCACGGTTGTGAGCAATCTCGTCAAGATTTTTGATACATTTCAAAAGATTGTCCGTAATATCAGAAGCCCGCAAGAAAACGCTTTTTGTCGCACGGCTGCCTTCAGGAATTCCGTTAAGGTATCTGTCGGTCAGAAGCCCCTGTGCCAACGGGCAGAATGCGATGCTTCCAGCCCCTACAGAGTCAAGCGCATCAAAAAGATTGTCTTTCTCAGGATTTCGTTCAAGCATATTGTACTTGAACTGATTTATCAAAAGCGGAGTTCCGTTACGCCGCAATATTTCAGCAGCCTTACGAGTCTGCTCTGCATTGTAGGTCGAGATTCCTACATAGAGAGCCTTTCCCTGCCGCACAATATCGCTCAAAGCATTCATTGTCTCTTCTAAAGGCGTTTCTGGGTCTGGTCTGTGATGATAGAAAATATCGACATAATCAAGCCCAAGCCTTTTCAAGCTCTGGTCAAGGCTCGCCATAAGGTATTTACGGCTGCCCCAATCCCCATAAGGTCCGCTCCACATTCCGTAGCCAGCTTTCGTAGAGATAATCATCTCATCCCTATACGGATGCAAATCAGACTTTAGTATGCGTCCAAAGTTCTCTTCCGCACTTCCAGGTACAGGTCCGTAATTGTTGGCAATATCAAAATGAGTTATGCCCAAATCAAAAGCTTTGAACAGCATTGATTTCTGATTCTCAATTGAATCCACAGAACCAAAATTGTGCCACAATCCGAGAGACACCCTAGGAAGAAGCAGGCCGCTTCTTCCACAACGCAAATACTGCATTTTTTCATATCTTGTTTCGTTTGCTTTATACATGAAACAAGTATATCTTATAAAATAAAATCTTGCACTATTTTTTTTACTGAATCAGCATCGCATCGCCGTAGCTGAAGAAATGATATTTTTGAGCAACAGCCTGCTTGTACGCCCCCAGAATATGCTCACGTCCAGCAAATGCACTTACCAGCATAATCAGAGTGCTCTCAGGCGTATGAAAGTTGGTGAACATTTTGTCAACAACCTTGAACTTGTATCCAGGATACATAAAGATATGTGTGCTTGAAGAGCCACCCCGCACAACTCCGTTCTCGTCGCTTGCGGATTCAAGGGTACGAACGCTAGTGGTTCCAACTGCAAGAATTGGTCGCCCCGCCTTTTTTGCCGCGTTTATCTTATCAGCCACATCAAAAGGTATAGTATACACTTCCTCGTGCATCTTGTGCTCCTCAATGTTCTCTGTACGAACAGGAAGAAACGTTCCCAAGCCTACGTGAAGCGTTACAAAAACCCTCTCAATGCCTTTCTCATCAAGGCGGCGGAACATATCCTCGGTAAAATGCAAGCCAGCCGTAGGACAAGCCGAGCTTCCAGTCTCCTTTGCA
Source organism: uncultured Spirochaetaceae bacterium (assembly GCA_902803735.1). Lineage (GTDB taxonomy): Bacteria > Spirochaetota > Spirochaetia > Treponematales > Treponemataceae > Treponema_D. The sequence continues at coordinate 2,790 of CADCRJ010000043.1, read as the reverse complement.
TAAACCGTCTGGTAACGCTCTGAGTCAGTATCATCGTCCTCTCGCTTTATATAAGGAGGAAGCGGGATATGACCATTACGACCAAACCAGTCATCATCAAGGCGGCAGTCAAACTCTATGGTACGGAATTCAGAGCCTGTATCGTTCTCATGCTCTACAATAGTGCCAATCGAACCGTCAGTAAACTTGTATCGGTTTCCAGACTTAACCTTTTTCGCGCCCTTTACCATTGTATGCCATACATTGCCGTCTGGCGTCATCTGGTTAAGGAACATAAATTCCTGCTCTCTGCCACCCTGCCCTTCAACATCTGAAAGCTTCGTTCCGTAGCATCTGGAGCGGCGAACCTTTGAATTGTTGAACACCATAAGAGTATCTGGCGTAATCAAATTAGGCAAGTCATCCATAGAAAGGTGCTGTACTTCGCCAGTTTCCCTGTTCAAAAGCATGAGCCTGTCCTGCCCACGTATTCCGGCAGGTTTCTGAGCAATAAGCTCTTCTGGTAAATCAAAGTAAAAATCAGATAATTTCATAATATTCTCTTAAACTGCAAATTTTATGCGAACAAATCCTGCTGAGTTGTCGCAGGATTTACGGCGGACTGAACAGAGCCACCCTCTGTCTTAGTCAAGCCTAAATGTTGGTAAGCCTTTGCCGTTACAATTCTTCCTCGCGGCGTTCGCTGTATTAGTCCGCATTGGATAAGGAACGGCTCGTAATAGTCCTCAAGAGTGTCCTGTGCTTCCCCTATAGAAATAGCAAGTGTCTCAGCCCCAACAGGCCCACCTCCGAATTTCTGTATAATTGCAAGAAGAATCTCCCTGTCGAACATTTCAAGTCCAAGATTGTCTATCTGCAAGCGTTTAAGCCCCTCTACGACAATTTTCTTGGTAATGCGTCCATCACCAAAGAACTGGGCAAAATCCCTCATTCTGCGAACAAGGCGGTTAGCAACACGGGGAGTTCCTCTGGAACAAGAAGCCATAAGCAATGCAGCGTCTCCGTCTATGGCACAGCCAAGGATTCCCGCCGAACGCTTCACAATTGAGGCAAGCTCCTCATTGGTGTAAAAATTGAACCTTTGTATAATTCCAAATCGTGTTTGCAGAGGCTTTGACACCATACCAGCCTTTGTAGTAGCCCCGACCAGCGTAAAGTGAGGAATTGGGATACGCACGGTTCTTGCAGCAGCCCCCTGTCCTATCACCCAGTCAAGCTCAAAGTCTTCCATCGCAATGTAAAGCATCTCCTCAATCGCAGGCTTCAAGCGGTGAATCTCATCGATAAAGAATACCGTCCGAGGAGTTATTGTCGAAAGGATCCCAGCCAAATCTTTAGGCTTGTCCAATGCCGGCGCACTAGTCACCTTAAAATCAGCACCAAGCTCATGTGCAGTAATCTCTGCAAGAGTGGTTTTTCCCAAACCTGGAGGTCCAATCAAAAACAAGTGGTCAAGAGGCTCTTGCCTTTCCCTTGCCGTATTTATAAAAACAGAAAGATTCTCTTTTATCTGACTCTGACCAAGGAATTCATCAAGGAGTTTTGGTCTAAGGCTTGTCTCAGCATCAAAGGAATCTTCTTCATCCGGCACGTCGGCACGGACTATATGCATTGCCCCAGCGACTCCAGCCTGAGAAGCAATCTGAGCCATCTCGGACAAATCATTATCTTCGGTCTGCTTTTTCTTCATTTACAACACCCCTACTGAGCAAGCTCTACAATGGCACGCCTGAACAAAATCTCTTCCTGTGCCTCCTTTGATTTTTTCGTAAAACTTGAGTCGCCGCCTTTTATTTCATCGGCAAGCTTTGCAAGGACTTCTTCTGCACGGTGCTTGTCATAACCCATGTTCGCAAGCGCATCAACGACATCACCGTACTCGCCGCGTTTTTGTACCGCCGCAGCACGAGGAATATCATCGTCAAGGGTAAGCTTGCCTTTAAGGGCAAGTAGCATTTTCTGAGCAGTTTTCTTTCCGAGCCCAGGAATCTTCTCCAATGCGGCAAGGTCGCCTGAATCCAATGAAGCGACAAGCTGCTCGCGGGCAATTGAGCTCATTATTTTTATTGCACTTTTTGGTCCAACACCATCAACCTTGTTCAAATCAAAAAACAAATCCCTGTCCTGTGTACTCGCAAATCCAAAAAGGGTCATAGCAGAATCAGTATGCTGCATCCAAAGGTAAACCCGTCCGTTCTCGCCAACTGGTGGCAACGCGTCAAGCGTCGTGTCAGGAACTGTCACATCCCATTCAATGCCATTAGTCTCAATAAAAAGCTTCTGCGGGAACTTACCTGTGATTTTTCCATAAAAACTGTTGAACATACAGGGATTATATCAAAAAAAAGGATTGTATACCATAGAGCGGTTTGTGCTCAAACAAAAAACGCCCCGAAACGGAGCGTATCATATTGGTCAGAGTCAGCGATTCCCATTACAGACTACAGATGTTTTTCGTGCTCAAGCCTCCAGTTGATACATCGGTTTAGATAATCAACATAGTCAGCATTCTTGCACATACCTTTTCCCTGCACGTCAGAGATTTTCGCAACGTCTTGACCATTGCACTTCGTCACTTTCATTACGATGTTTAAAGCATGCACGTCTGTATCATTAGACAGGAACGTTCCGATTCCGAACGCAACGCAAGCTTTATCCCTAAAATAGTCATAGAGCTTTGTCGCACGCTCAAAGTCAAGGCTGTCACTAAAAAGCAACGTCTTTGTATGCGGGTCAATTCCAAGACTCTCATAGTGCTGAATCATTTTCTCGCCCCAAGCGAACGGGTCG
>CADCRJ010000042.1 GCA_902803735.1 uncultured Spirochaetaceae bacterium | reverse complement strand
GGCTAAAAGATAAAGAAAAATATGAGTTCATGCGTAAGATGATGGCCGAGGCTTTGTATAAGGCTTTCTTGAAAGATTAAACTTACAATGTTGACATGTCGTTTTTCTCATATTATATTGAAATAAGTTCCGTGGTAGAACTAACGGTCAGTGTGAAGGTTTTTACCATACCATATCAATTCTCTTAATATTTACTGACAGATAATCTTCCTGCCAATTTTGAAGTTACAGGTCCAAAAAACTATCGTCCCTTTAATCCAAAAGATTCAAAGACAATTGTTCATGCGGATACAAAAGAAGAAACCTATAATCTTGGAATTATTAATATAAACACAAATCTTGGAAATACAGTTAGATCTTACAATGCAGAAAAAACAATTTGTGACCTGATAAAAAGACAGAATCACATAGATTCAGAAACTTTTATAAAAGCACTTCGTAACTATGCAAAAAGAAGCGATAAAAACACTAATCGCTTGATGGAATATGCATCTATTATGGGAATTGCTAAAAAAGTTTCTGACACAATGATGGTGGTACTAAATGAAAACTAATAAAAATGCAGTTCAAGCAAAAATTAATTTGCTATCATAGGAAAATATAGCTGATTATTATATTTTTATTTTGTTTCATTTTGTTACTCATCCTCGATAATCCATACATCGAGCGGTTCTTTTTCGCCCGAATATCCCGATTATAGCATACGCTACAAAATCGTGCTATAATTCAGTCGGATTTATATGAATGACAAAAAGATAATTGCACTACTTACAACAGCTCTCATGCTCGTCTCTTGTGAAAAAAAACAGCCGCTCGAAACGAAAAATGAAACTGAGGCTGAGGTTAAGCCTGCTGAAATCAGCACACAAAAAACTTTCTCCAAGCCAGATGACTGGTATCCTGAGTTCGACGGTTTTGATTCCCTCAAATGCGGATTTGAAGGTTGGAACAATAATTATGAGGCTGGCGAAAAAGCCTTTGATGAAAAAAAATACGAGGATGCCATAGAATCTTATACAAAAGTATATTCTCGCATTTTGAGCAGAGCCGACGAAGTTAAGGAATATTATGAGGCGTATGGAAAATCTGACGGCTATAAAAAAGCCTACGAGAAATATTTTAATGTATCATGCGATGAAAACGGCGAGATAAAACTTCTTTATTATTCCCTTTACAACATCGCCTGCTGTTATTCGCACATGGAGAATTATGAAAAAGCAAAGGAATTCTTGTTCAATGCGATTTATGCAGGCTATCCGTACCTAAAGCATATTTTTAAGGATGAAGATTTGAAGGCAGTTTTCCAGTCTGACCCTAACTTAAAATCAGAGGTAAAAGAGCTTTTCGAGCGTGGAAACAGAACCGACCTTGTGAACGGCAAAGAATTTGAAGTCTGGGTCGTGAATGACTGTACGCTTTACGGATTTGACGGAGATACCGTTATAATGACTTTTGCGACATCAGATTGGAAAGAAGACAAATGCCGCGGAAAATATTCTGTGAAGAACTATCATGTCTTCATGCATTTTGACGAGAAGACTTACCAGAAACCTGACGAATGGGCTTCCCCTCTTCCAGGGGCAGGAATGATAACAACATACACTTCTTACAATTACCCTGAGCACGAAAAAATTTCAAGAGACCAAACATTCAACTGGTTTATAGATAAAATTTCCGCTTCCAAAGAGCGTGAGCTTGATTTCGATAAATTGTATGAGCGTGAAAAGCCATTTAAGGCAGAATGGGATGAAACTGATTATACGAGCCTTATAGAACAAAGAAAAAAAGAGTTTTATTCAAGAAATTGCAAAATAGAACGGACAGAATCAGAAATAAAGGCTTCCGCATTGAAACGAAGACAAAAAGTTCTTGATTATATCGAAAAAGTCGGCAAAGATGACCGTACTGTCTATATCGTTCCTGAAGGCACAAAAAAAATGCTTTGGAACGACACAAAAATTGAAGAAGGCGTTGTCGCAGTACTTTTGCCGGAAGGCCTTGAAGAATTGAACTGTGACTTTCCGTTGTCGGTCACTTATATAAATTTACCGTCTACCCTTAAAAAATTGAACTGCAGCGGATTTTACGGACGCTCAAACATAAAAAGCCTTGAAATACCAGAGAATATTGAAGAAATAACTGGCTGTTTGTTCTTTCCACCTTCAGAGGATAAGCCTCATTATGTTTATGTTCCAGGATTTTCTGACAAACCTGCTGAGTGGGATCAGGTCTGGGATTATTTCTGTGAGCAAGCCTACGGCTCTTATGAGAAAGACGAATCAGAATAAAATTGTTCATAAACACCAATTTAAAAAAGACCTGCGTTTTTCGCTCTCCTGTCTTAAGTGTAAAACCTTATACTTAACACAAAACGCGAAAAGTTATACACTTAATAACGAGCGGTGACTTTCGTTGAGAGCATCGACTCCTTGAATAGCGGTTCATGCCGCAATAATTTTTTATAGACTTGATTCAAGGCATATAAGCCAGCAGGGCAAAGCCTAAAAAGGACAGGTACTATGACAGTTTTGGACTTTAGCGCACGTAAGAACGAAGGGCGCAAAATCTCAATGGTAACGTGCTACGACAGCACTTTTGCAAAAATTATCGATAAAACAGACATCGATACAATTCTTATCGGGGACAGCTGCTCCATGGTTATGCACGGAGAATCTACTACCCTGCCCGCTACTATCGACTGGATGGAAGAGCACACCCGCTCTGTAAGGAACGGGACAAGCAAATTCATTCTAGCTGATATGCCGTTTCTCTCTACAAGACGCGGAATAAACTACGCCACAGAATGTGCCGGAAGACTGCTTCAGGCTGGTGCAAACGCAGTAAAAATAGAAGGAGTGTTCGGACAAGAAGATGTTCTGAGACATCTTGTAATGTCTGGTATTCCTGTAATGGCTCATCTTGGTCTTACACCGCAGTTCTATCAGGCATTCGGCGGACATAAGATGCAGGGCAAGACAGAGGAAGCCGCGGCAAAAATCAAGGAAGAAGCCCTTATCGCTGAAAAAATCGGCTGTTTCTCAGTCCTTATGGAATGCATTCCACAGGCTGTTGCGGCAGATATAACAAAATCGCTTTCGGTAGCTACAATTGGAATCGGTGCAGGAGCTGGATGTGACGGACAGGTTCTGGTATTACAAGACATGCTCGGAATGAGCGGCTTTAAGCCAAGATTCGTAAAGCAGTACATGGACGGACTTTCACTAATCACAAGCGCGCTCAATGAATACGCATCAGAAGTAGCAGTCGGCTCATTCCCAAGTGCAGAATTTATCTCAAAATAAAACAGAAAGAGGAAAGAAAATGAAAATCATACATACTGTTGAAGAATGGAAAGAAATACGCAAGTCATTGCATGGTAAGACAATAGGATTCACACCAACAATGGGAGGCTTGCACGCTGGACATCTCTCTCTTATGAAGAAGAACAGAGCAGAGAACGACATTGCAGTTGCAAGCGTTTACTTGAACCCAACACAGTTCAACGACAAAAAAGACCTTGAGACCTATCCGGCAAATTTCGACGATGACGTTAAGCTTCTTGAAAGTGCTGGAATCGATTATCTCTTTGCTCCAACTTATGACGTCATGTACCCAGATGACTACAAGTACAAGGTTATAGAAACAGATTTCTCAAAAGTCCTCTGCGGAGCAAAACGACCAGGTCACTTTGACGGCGTTCTTACAGTAGTAATGAAGCTTTTCAATATCGTGCGCCCTACCCGTGCATATTTTGGAGAAAAGGACTTTCAGCAGTTGCAGCTTCTCAAAGGTATGGTAAAAGCGTTCTTCATGGACATTGAGCTTGTTCCGTGCCCAATCGTAAGGGAAGAAAACGGTCTTGCAATCTCTTCAAGAAACAGAAAGCTCAGCGAGGCAGGTTTAAAAACTGCCCCAAAATTGCATGAGATACTCGCTTCAAGCGGTTCGATTGATGAAAAAAAACAGAAGCTCGCAGACGCAGGCTTCATAGTGGACTACCTTGAAGAAAGGAACGGACGTCTCTTTGTCGCCGCATTCCTTGAAGGCGTTCGCTTAATAGATAACATTCAGCTTTAGTTTTACAGGGGATACAATGATTCTGACACTAGACGTAGGAAACTCTACAATGACAGGGGGCGTGTTCGATGGAAACAGGCTCGTTCTTCAATTCAGGCAAACAACAAACAAAAACTCAACCTCTGACGAAATAGGGATTTTTCTGCGCTCAGTGCTCAGGGAAAACGGAATAAACGCGGCACAAATCACAGATGCCTGCTGCTGTTCCGTAGTTCCTCCTATAAACTACTCGCTCTCAAGCGCACTTCTCAAATACTTTGGGGTTGAGCCGCTTTTTATTCAGTCTGGTATAAAAACTGGTCTAAAGCTCAAATACGCAAACCCCAAAGAAATTGGTGCGGACAGGATTGCGGCGGCAATTGGTGCCGTGAACCGACATCCAGAAAGAAACTTGATTGTCGTGGACATGGGAACAGCAACGACTATAGACGTTGTAACCCATGACAGGGAATATCTTGGCGGAGCCATCATGCCGGGCTTAAAAATCTCAGTACAAGCCCTCGCAAGCGGAACTAGCAAGCTGCCTACGGTAGAAATCGTAAAGGCTTCGCATCCTTGCGGGCAGTCAACGATAGAAGCCATACAATCGGGAATTTACTACGGCAATGCAGGTGCCATCCGAGAATTCGTAAGGCAATACTCACGGCAGCTGTTCCATGACGAAAAGCCGTTTGTGATTGCTACAGGTGGCTTTGCGAGAACATTTGAGGACTATAACCTTTTTAACGAAATAGTGCCTGAACTTGTTCTTCTTGGCGTTAAAGCTGCCCTTGAAATGAACAGGACAAATAATTAGAGTTTTTTCAGTAAAACTCATAAAATTATAACTATAGATACAGAAAGGAAATATCATGCAGATAGAAGTATTGAAATCAAAATTGCACAGAGCCACAGTAACAAACGCAAACCTCAACTACGAGGGGTCTATCACTATCGGCAAAGAAATGCTCGAAGCCGCAGGAATGAGAGAATATCAGAAAGTTGATATATACAACATAAACAATGGGGCAAGATTCTCAACCTACATAATCTCTGGCGGTAAAGGCGAGATTTGTCTTAACGGAGCAGCTGCAAGAATGGCACAGCAGGGAGATAAAATCATCATAGCAACCTATGCATGGATTGACGAGAAAGATGCTGACAACTGGCTTCCAACAGTAGTGCTTCTTGACGACGGCAACGAAATAAAATCCGCTGGCAAAAAGCCAATTACGGCTGGTACAAAAGTACAGTAAGATACGGATTTCTTATAGGACGAATGTCGAGTTTCAGAAAACAACTCCTAGATAAAAACTCGGCATTCGCCATTATAATAATGCTCATCCCCCTTGAAAAACAGAGCTTTTAACCTTAATATAAAACAATATGAGTCAACTAACTGGTACTGTCCTTAGTGGCAGCAACAATATTTTTGAAATTGAATGTGACGAAGATTCCACAACGGAGTCGGATAATTCTGGCATAGCAAAAAAACAAATCATTACATGCACATTAAAAAGCAAGCGTCTTAAATTGGACGAAAAATACTACAACCCTCTTGCTCCTGGCGATAAAGTCTGCCTTGAGCAGGACGAGCTGCACAAAGACAAAGGGCAAATCACTACCCTTTTGCCACGCAGCAACGCATTTGTACGATGGAACGTAAAAGGACGCGCACCGCAGTTGCTAGCGGCAAACCTTGACTATATTCTGCTCGTGACAACACCTGATGAACCGCCGTTCAGGGAAAGGTTCATCGACAGGGAGCTTGCTCAGGCTGAATATCAAAATCTGACCCCAATCATACTCGTAAATAAATATGACTTGCCGTCGGCACAAAATCCTGATTTTCAGGAGCAGCTCTCAATATGGGAAGAAATCGGTTACAAGGTAATCCGTGTCTCCGCAAAATCAGGAGAAGGGCTCACAGAGCTTGCGGAGCTTGTGACAGGAAAGCTTTGTGCCCTTGTCGGTCAGAGCGGAGTCGGAAAATCATCACTGATAAACGTGCTGGATAATTCATGTGTATTGAAAACTGGAAGCCTTAGCAAGAAATACGGCAAGGGCTCGCACACAACAACAAAGGGAACTCTGCTCCACATACACTTGAACGAGTCAATAGTAGGCGGCGTTCAGAACGCATACGCCTCTATAATCGACACTCCGGGAGTACGCAGGTTCGTTCTGCATGACATAGCAGCGGACGACCTTGCCCTTTACTTTAAGGAAATGAAACCTTTAATCGGCAAATGCAAGTTCGGTATGAGCTGCAAACACGAGAATGAGCCTGGATGCAAAATCCTAGAGGCTGTATATGCCGGGCACATAACAGAACGCCGCTTTGAAAGCTGGCAGAGAATAAGCGAAGAAATAAGAACAGGAAGCTGGGAAGACTAAGATTTTTACAAAAATGCATAGAAAAACACTTGAAGATTTAGCTTACTACAGAATAAGGGAAGAAATAGCTGGCTACTGTGTCAGCCAAGAAGGCTCAGCAATAATACAGAAAAGAGAGCCGTTCACATCAGAAAACAAAGAGCGCATTGACGAGCTTAAAACATTAAGCTCTCAATGGCAGAAAGCACTTTCATCAACAACAGGGCTGCAACTTCACTCATGGCTCCCGACACAAGATTTTTTAAAGCCGTTGCAGGCAGAAGGCTCTACGCTAGAAAAAGAGCACCTTACAGCGATACTTTCTCTTTGTGTCGCAGCCGTTGATTTATATGCGGATATAAAAACGTGCTCAAAAGAAGTGCCCCTCAAAAATCTGGTAGATTTGTCAGAGACATTACCCTACTCGGAGTTGCAGCAGACAATATCATTCATAACAAGAATCATTGATTTTGATGGCACATTAAAGGATATACCTGTTCTAAGGGAAATAAAACATAAAATCGCACAGATACAGGGCGAGATAAACGCAGCCCTGCGCAAATACACGAGCGACCCTGCCATGAACAAGGTTCTTGAGTCAAATGTTCCAGCGTTCCGAGCGGACAGGCAGGTTCTTGCAGTAAAAGCCAACCAGAGGCTTTTTGTCTCCGGCATAGTGCATGAAGTCTCAAGCTCTGGGCAGACGCTCTACATAGAGCCTGAGGAAGTCGTAAGAAAAAACAACGAGCTTATCCAAGAAGAATTCCATCTTCATCAAGAAACAAGAAAGCTTTTTACGGAGCTTACGGCACAAATTCATCCGTTCTGCGGCGCACTAAAATCAGCATTAAAAACAATGTCGCTGTTTGATGCCGTACACGCAGCAGCCTGTTGGGGAGCGGCTCACCAAGCAATATATGCGGCAGACACAGACGAGACAAACGCTACAGCCCTGCTTCAAGCAAGGCACCCAATACTTGGAAGCAGCGCGGTTCCTATTGACATAAACTTTATAAAAGAAAAAACGGTTCTTATCATAACAGGTCCTAACACAGGCGGAAAAACCGTAACAATAAAGACTTTCGCACTCTTCTCAATGCTCAATCAGGCGGGATTTCCTGTTCCTGCAGCAGAAGGAACGCGGCTGCCGATTTTTGACTCAATATTTGCGGACATTGGAGACGAGCAATCAATAGACCAGTCGCTCTCTACGTTCAGCGCGCACATGAAAAACATTGCCGCCGCCGTAAAGCACGCAAATGACAAGTCGCTTGTCCTTCTTGACGAGCTTGGAAGCGGAACAGACCCACAGGAAGGCGGAGCAATCGCAATGGCTACCCTTGACGAGCTTATTAAGAAAAAAGCGTTCGTTTTGGCAACCACGCACCACGGAATCCTAAAAAACTACGGCTATACAAACGAATGCTGTATAAATGCGAGCGCAGAGTTCGACACTAACACTCTAAGCCCGACATATAGACTGCTCATGGGCGTTCCTGGCGAGAGCCACGCGCTGGATATTGCCCGCCGCTCAGGGCTTCCTGCTAAAACAGTAGAGCAGGCAAAAAGCTACATCGTAAACCAGCAGGCAGACGTAAGCGAGCTTATCAAAGGACTTACGCAGAAACATGCGGAACTCGCAAAACGGGAGCAGGAATTCCAGTCCACAGAAAAACAGCTTAAAGAGAAACTTTTCAAGTTTGAACAAAAAGAGCTGGGACTGCGACAAAAGGAAAACGAACTCCGCGAGCGGGAACACAGGGACGAATCAAGATTTCTGAGAGAAACCCGCAAAACTCTTGAAAATCTCGTGCGAGAACTCCGAGAAGGCGAAATAACACGCGAAAAAACTCTTAAAGTCCGCAAATTCATTGACGATTTGACAGACGACATCGCAATGCAAGAAGAGGACATTGAGAACGAAAAGGAATCAATCGAGGAAGCGTCAAAAGCCCTTGAGAAAAGAATCCAAGAAGACATAATTGCCGAGAACGGAATGCGGCTTTCAAAAAGTTCCGAGCACAGGGAATCTTCTTCAAAGAAGACCAAGAAGCGGCTCAGCAACAGAGAAGCCCTTGCGTTTGCGACAAACACTTACACAGACGAAGAAGCCGACGCACTTTCTATGCACAAAAAAAGACCCAAAAAGCCAGCCCAGCTGTCATTTGCAGAAGGAATGGAAGTTCTTGCAGGAAGTGCCCGTACCAGAGGAACCCTTGTACGTGAAGAAAAGCCGGGCGTTTGGCTTGTTCAGTTAGGCTCTATGCGTATGAGCTTCAAACAAAAAGACCTTGTGCTTGTGGGCGCGGAAGGTGCTTCCGTTCAAAACCGCAGTGTGGACTACACAGTAGAGCTTGTCAATTCAGAAAGCGGCGAGAACGCAATTTTTACAAAGGGCGGCTCATCTCAGTCACCTCTGTTCGAGCTAAGGCTACTGGGCATGAGAGCAGAAGAAGCAATAAAGGTGCTTCAAAAGCAGCTTGACCTGTGCGCAATGCAGAATTTCAAATCTTTCAGCGTAATTCATGGCAAGGGAAGCGGAATCTTGCAGCAAGCCGTACAGGACTATCTCTCGAACTATCCAGGCGTAAAGAACTTTTATTACGCACAGCCAGAAGACGGAGGTTTTGGCAAAACTTACGTCGAGATGATATAGTTCTTGTCACAGCGAGACAGGGTAGCCTCGTTAAAATCCCACTTGCAAATTTTTGTATAATTATTCATAATTAATGTATAAAATTGCAAGAGGGATATCGTGAAAGAACGAGCAAGCAGACTCAAAATAATAAGAAAATTAATACGAAATAACAGGATTGAAAGTCAGGATGAGCTTCTGAGCCACCTTCAGAAAGAAGGTTTTGAAGTGACTCAGGCAACCCTTTCCAGAGATTTGAAGCTGCTCAAAGTCGGCAAAATATCAGACGGACATGAAGGATATGTCTACACCCTGCCAGGAGAAGATGAAAAATCAGAAAGCGAGCAGATTTACGTGCAGGATTTCTTGCGCGGTTACGTTAGTATCGACTGGAATGCAACAACAGTCGTAATAAAAACATTTGGCGGTCATGCCGATGCAGTTGCAAATGCCCTTGACTGCCTGAATCTTGATGAGATTCTCGGTACGGTAGCTGGCGACAGCTGTATTTTTGCAAGCTTGCGAGACGGCGTGTCAGGTGAGGAATTCATCACAGCACTCAAAAAAAGAATTCCAGACCTCGAAGAAGAATAGTCTTGTTCTATAAGATTCTTTTAACAATGGGCTTAATCCCATTGTTACATCGATTTTTTTTCAATTTTAGAACAAGTTTTATAAAAAAAATTTCCAAAAATTTAATTTTCATTGTAGAATAAATTTTATGGAAACAATTACTTTAACACTTCCGAATAACACTAACAAACAAGTAGAAGTCCGTGCAAAGGGACTCGACATCATTGATTACTTTGAATGCGATAAATCAAAAATTATCGCACTCAGAGTAAACGGAGAGATTGTCTCTCTGTGCCGCCCTCTCAGGGTGTCAAGCACGGTTTCACCAATATTCGCAAATTCCAAGGACGGTGCTGAGATTTACCGCCGTTCGCTGTGTTTTGTACTCGCTGCAGCAGCACATAAACTGTTCCCAAAAACAAGGCTCTTAGTAGGTCACTCACTAGGCTATGGTTATTACTATACACTTGACAGGGATGTACCGCTCACAATGTATGAGATACAGAATCTGGAAAAGGAAATGCGGTCAATAATCGAAAAGGATTTCCCAATAAATACGAAGCATCTCTCTTACGAGGAGGCTACGGAAGCATTTGAGAAGCTGCACCTTACCGAGACCCGCAAGCAGCTCGAATACAAGTGTAAGCCGAGAGTCCTTGTAAACGTCCTTGATGACGGCAACGGAAACCCTCTCGACGACTTCTGTGACATTTACTTTGGACCTCT
>CADCRJ010000041.1 GCA_902803735.1 uncultured Spirochaetaceae bacterium | reverse complement strand
TCCGCGCCCAAAGCACGGCTAGTAATTGAGCCGCTACCCATCCCAATAGTAAAGGCACAGGCTTGCATCAAAAACATAAGCGAGAACGTCACTCCGACAGCACCGCTCGCGGAGGTTCCAAGTTTTGAGACAAAAAAAGTGTCAGCAGTATTGTAAATTGCAGTAACCATCATCGTGATGATTGTAGGAACAGCGTTTTTTATGATAAGAGAGCCAACAGGCTCTGTAAGCATAAGCTCCAAAGAATCTTGATTTTTCATCAGCTAAATTATAAAAGAAAAATACGAATTAACCAAGGGAAAAACTAGGTTATATCGTGCAAGTCCAAAAATCTGTAGTTCTTTCGTTGCGGCGTTTCAAAAAAATGATGGCTGAGCGGAATTGGTATCTGACTCGCTTCGCTCGCACCGCTCAGAATCATTTTTTTGCTCCGCCTCCACTACCGAACTACAGATTTTTAGCAAGCATTTGCAAAAGGATTTGCAAATGCTTAACTTCTATTCACATTGTTCATTTCGCAAACAATATGCTATAATATTCGAGAAATGACATTAAAACACTATATGATGAAGCTGAACCAAGCTTCAAACTTGAATATGGGAAAAGTAATGTATTCCATATTCATTAAAATAATACTCGAATTACTTTTTTGCACAGCGATAATAATGACAATACTGGGAACAGCCACACCAGGAACGCGCAGCGGCACAGTCACCGCATACATCGCGTTTTTTTTAGCTTTTTTCGTGCTGTTCATGTTCCAGTTCGGTTTTATGGAAATGCTTCGCAGACTTATAAGACAGGAATTTGTAACGCTCGGATTTTTGTTCTACGGCTTCAAAAAGCCAAGGCTCGCGTTTTCGTCAGCGACAGTATTCGCTACAATCTCAACAATAGCGTTGTTCATCATAAATGAAATTCTCGCGCTTCTTTTAAGAGACAGATTTCCAATTCTGATGGAGTTTGTCATGGCAAAAGAAACGCCCGCAAAACTTATACAGGAGCACAAGGACGAGATTCTTGTGGCAGCCTCCGCATACCTTGGCATAAGCTCGTTTTTCCTCATTGTCATTCTATTTTTGATGCTGCCATTTGTCTTTACATTTATGATTCGGGCTGAATTTCCTCAAAAGAACATTTTTAAATCAATGTTTATGAGTGCAAGGCTAATGTTCCGCAAAGGGAATTTTTTCAAATTTATCGCACTCTTAACACGGGCTGCCATAAAGAGCGTCTTTTTTGCAATAATCGCTTTTTTTATGGGCTTGCTGCCATTCGTAGGGAATTCATCAGTCCTGGGACTTTTGCTCAATTTTGCTTTCCTTGTGAATATGTACACAGCACTTATACGCATCTACCTTGCAATTCCTGTCATGTACGTTGGCGTAATGGACGAATGGAACGAAGATAAGCGGCAGGAGGAACTAAAGCCAGTGCTTTTGCCAGCCCCAGACGGAGAAAATTAATGCTTATACCAACAAACGGCGCGACCACAGAAACTATAATCAAAGGCTCTAGGTTCAAGGCAGAAAGCTTTATTGTCCAAAGCCAGCAGGAAGTGCGAGACCTGATAAAATCGCAGAAAAAACGCTACCCTGATGCAACCCATGTGTGCCATGCCTTTATAAGTGGCAAGAATGCAGAAGTCATGGGCATGAGCGACGACGGCGAGCCAGGCGGAACCGCAGGCAGACCGATGCTTGACGTTCTTAAAGGCTCAGGGATAACGAACATTCTAGTTACAGTCACGAGATGGTTCGGTGGAACGCTGCTTGGCACAGGCGGGCTGGTACACGCTTATGGAGATGCGGTAAAATCCGTGCTTGCCGAAACTCCAACTGAGGAACTTGTCCAGAAAAGCAGTTTTTCACTAAAATGCGACTATCAGCAATATCAGGTAATAAAAAAAATATTCGAGAACTTTACGGTTTCTTGCATTGCAGAGGATTTTGCAGAAGAAATCACTATAAGCGGTCAAATTCCAACCAGCGAGTCGGACAAGTTTTCCGCAGAAATTTTTGAGAAAACCAACGGAAAAGTAACTGTTTCGCTACAAAACTTATGAGATGCGAGCAAAAATAATTGACTTTTCTGATAGACCATAAGAGAATTGACAAATAGCAACAAGTTCTTTAATATTTTTGAAAGTTATCAGGTTCAATTTTTTTGTCAAAGCATCATTACACGGAGCATGATAAAATTACATCCGTTCGATACCGCTAATGCGGATTTTATAAGGATCTTTTTATGCATAAAAAACTTCCTCTAAAAATATTAGACCTGTTCGGAACCTCATGTTTTCTCACAAAGTTTGTGCAACTTTTCTTCTATATTTTGATTCTTATATGTACATTATCATGCAAGTTTTTTGACGACAGCCACGGTAGCTCAAGCTCTTCTTTATTTTGGGGAGGTTCGTGCGACTGGCTGATTCTCGGTTACATGGATGCAGACAACAACTTGAACGACTCTCTCTACATCGATTTAATCAACGAGCAGATTGGTCTTGCAAATCTCTCAGACTCGGCTTCCGTAAAGATTCTGACTCTCTGGGATGGATACAATACAGGAAATCACTACCATCCGAATGGTGCACTCTACGAGCTGGGACCAGTTGACCGAACATCATACAATACAGGTTTAAATAATAGTGGATTTACCATGTCCAGTTCCACAAAGGATTTGACTGCATACGCTTGGAACTGGCTTGGAACAGAGCCTGATATGTCTGATGTCTCAACTTTGAGAAATTTCTTGTCATTTGCGGCAATGAATTATAGTGCGAGCAACGTAGTACTGCTTTTAAGTGACCACGGTGCGGGCACAGAATACGAGACAGAATCTGGAGGATATGGAGGAAGACGCTCTCTCGCCTCAGACGACACGAACGGAGCCCGCAAGCTGCTTACAGCGACAGACATAAAAAACGCAATCGCCAGTTCTGGTCTGCATGTAAATGTCATCTGGATGGACTGCTGCTTACAAGGAAATGTTGAAACGACATACGCATTGCGTGGTATAGCGGACTATCTCGTTTCAAGCGCGAACTCCAGCTACTCGAACAATCATGCGGCAATAATTTCAGGAATAAACGCATCGACTACCCCTCTTTCGTTTGCGACATCTGTAGTACAGGCTTACGCGGACACTCATAAAGATGGAATAATCCAAATGAGTGCTACTGATAGACGAGCCAGTTTTGATACAATGCCTACACAAAGTGCTTACAGCCTTGATACTGAAAAACAAAATACTTTATACAACGCAATCGAAGCACTCGCAAATGCTTTGATTACCGCTGGGGACAGCATTTGTACAAGTATTTACACTTCATATCTAAAGCAAGCTTCAAGCGTTACTAGCTGCCAAGGAATGGCTTTTCCTGGCTCATTCGCATATCTGAACGACATAGGTTACTTATGCAAAAATCTAAAGAATAACAGTAACTCTTCTGTTTCAAGTGCGGCAAATTCAGTATTAAGAGCACTTGATAGCGTAATAGTCAGCTCGTGGCTTGGCCGCACAGAATCCGAATCACGCAATTATTACAAAAAAAACGTCACAGGAATTTCATCAACTGTACTTTCAAGTTCTGACGGAACATTCGGGCTCACTATCGCAACGCAATTAAACCCAGACATAAGAAACAGTTTCTTGCCGTTGTACTCAAACTATGAAGATGTAACGGACTACAGCACAAGCTGGGGAGTATTAATGCAAAAATGGCATACAGGCGAATATTAACAGTATTTTTAGTTCTATTTTCGACAGGCACTACGATTTTCTCTTATGCACCACCAAAAGGCGACGAATCGGCGACAGCGGAGACGCTCTCCATAACAGGGGTTCTTGAAAAGGACCTAGAAGGCAGATACTCAATAACAGTCGGCTCGACAAGAAATCGCATAACGTATTTTTTGGAATGCGACAAAAAAAATAAAAAGCCTTTTAAGAGCCTTGCAAAACACATTGGAAAAGAAATAAATGCCGAGGGAGAAATCAAAGAAGAGACAAGTCCGTGGAACTATACAATTCTGCTGACAGCAGTACAAATAAAATAATCAGGGGGCACGTATGAAAATCGCTTTTTTTGACACACATTCCTATGACAGGAATTCCTTCACGGAATCAAACAAAAACTTTTTGTTCAACATTGATTTCCATGACTTCAAGCTGAACGAAAATACCGTTATCACAGCGCACGGATATGATGCTGTATGCGTTTTCGTGAACGATGTAGTTAACGAAGCCGTCATTAAAAGCCTTGCCGAAAACGGCATAAAGCTTATCGCGCTACGTTGTGCCGGCTACAACAACGTTGATTTGAACGCCGCAAAAGCAGCAGGCATAAAGGTTGTGAGAGTTCCTGCCTACTCGCCATACGCAGTCGCTGAGCACGGAGCTGCCCTGCTATTGTCGCTTACACGGCACACCCCTCAGGCATATTTACGCACAAAAACCGCAAATTTCAACATTGAGGGTCTTACAGGACGTGACTTACACGGGCTTACAGCAGGAATCATGGGAACTGGAAAAATCGGACAGATTATGGCTGGTATTCTCAAAGGATTTGGCATGAAAATCATAGTCTACGACCTTTTTCCTAACGCAAAATGGGCTCAAGAAAGCGGTGCCGAATACGTCTCACTAGAAGAAATCTTCAAACAAAGCGACGTTCTGAGCCTGCATTGCCCGCTCACGGAGCAAACGAAGCATATCGTGAATCACGACACGATGAAGATGATGAAAAGCGACGCAGTAATCATAAACACGGGCCGAGGAGCATTGATTGATTCCAAGGCACTTGTTCACGCATTAAAACACAAGCACATTGGCGGAATCGGTATGGACGTTTACGAGGAAGAAAGCAAATACTTCTTCAGCGACTGGTCAACTGACATTATGAAAGACGATGTGCTTGCCCGACTTCTGACGTTCCCGAACGTAATAATCACAAGCCATCAGGCTTTCCTTACAACCAACGCCCTCAAAAACATAGCGGACACAACGATGGAGAACATCAAAGCTTTTGCAGAGGGCGGCGAACTTGTAAACGAGGTAAAAGCGTAGAACGTTTATCTAAAACAATCTGCCAAGAGCATAAACCAAAAACGCAGCCAGCCAAGCTATAAAGCATTGCCAAACAACCATTGCTACAGCCCATTTCGTGCCAAGCTCACGCTTTACAGAAGCAATCGCCGCAATGCAAGGTGAATAAAGCAGGCTGAACACCAAGAGGCTTGCGGCAGATAGTTTTGTCAGCGCGTCGCTTATTCCTCCTGCAAAAAGAATTTCCATTGTAGAAACGACACTTTCTTTTGCCATTACGCCCGAAATAAGCGACGTGCAGATTCTCCAGTCGCCAAGCCCAAGAGGCCGCATTAAAGGCTCTACAAGTCCTGCGATAAGGGCAAGAATGCTCTTTGAGGAATCTTCAACAAAATGCAGATGCGGACTGAAGCTTTGCAAGAACCAAATAACGATTGTAGCAATAAAAATTACGGTAAAGGCTCGCTGCAAAAAGTCCTTGGCTTTTTCCCAAAGAAGCTGCGCCGTATTCCGTACACCAGGCAGGCGGTAGTTCGGCAATTCCATCACAAAAGGAACTGGCTCGCCCTTGAAAAGAGTTTTTCTGTAAAAAAGAGAGACCAAAATTCCGACTAAAATTCCTCCAAGATAAAGGGCTGTCATTACAAGCCCGCCATATTTTGGAAAAAACGCCGCCGTAAAAAAGGCATAAATCGGCAGTTTTGCCGTGCAGCTCATAAAAGGAGTCAAAAGAATCGTCATCTTGCGGTCACGCTCGCTCGGCAAGATTCTGGTTGACATAACGGCTGGTACAGTACAGCCAAAACCTATTAAAAGAGGAACTATGCTCCGCCCCGAAAGCCCGATTTTTCTTAGCAGAGTGTCCATGACAAATGCAACGCGTGCTATGTAGCCTGAATCTTCAAGGAGCGACAAAAACAAAAACAGAGTTACTATAACAGGCAAGAACGAAAGCACGCTTCCAACACCAGCAAAGATTCCGTCAACAATCAGAGCGTGGAGCACCTCGTTAGTTCCGGCGGCAGTAAGCCCTGTATCAACAAGAGCCGTTACAGAATCAATGCCTTTTTCCAACAACCCCTGAAAAAACGCACCGATTACATTAAATGTCAGAAAGAAAACGCTTGCCATAATCAGAATAAAGAAAGGAATCGCTGTATATTTTCCTGTCAGAAGAGAGTCTATTTTCTGCGAGCGAACGCGCTCACGGCTTTCGTGAGGTTTATGAACAGCCTTGCGGCACACGCCCCTGATATACGAATATCGCATATCAGCAATAGCCGCGCTACGGTCAAGTCCACGCTCATTCTCCATCTGAAGGGCAATGTGCTCTAGCGTCTCTTTTTCGTTCAAATCAAGGTCAAGCTGATGAACAATCCGCTTGTCGCCCTCAAGGAGCTTGCTCGCCGCAAAACGAACC
>CADCRJ010000040.1 GCA_902803735.1 uncultured Spirochaetaceae bacterium | reverse complement strand
TGATGTCCGAACATCGGGAATTGATTTTACTAGGAGACATACGATATGAAAAAAATCTTAATTGTGCTTGGCTTATTAGCAGTTTTTGCTACAGTCACAAAAATCTGTTTGTCATGTTCAGAAAAAAGAATTGCAGATCTAACGGAACAAGTCGAAGCATTGAAAGAAGACTGTGTTCCAATGCGCTTTGAGATATTAAAAAAGAAGGATTCACAAATTACTGTAAAAGTAGCGTTCTATGACATAGTGACAGGAAACAAAGTAGGCAAAAGTGACACATTCGAGCTTAACGGAGAAGAACTAAACGTTGATTTTCAAGTCATAAAACTCTCTCCGAATAACTTTATATTCTTTCCGTCTGGCTTATACACGGATATGATTCCGCTTGCAGAGAGCGAACCTTTGTACAAGTTATATGAAAAACAGGGCTTTCCGCTTATTTACGAAGGAATTGCGGACACTAGCTCAAAAGCTGGCAAAAAGAACCTAAAGCAAGAGCTTTGCCAATACTTGGCACTTAGCACAACACTCGTAAACACCGAAAAAGAAAGCGGCAAAAAAGCGCAGTATGGAACATCAATACACGATTTGAAAACCATAAGCCAGTTCAAAAAAGGTTTTGTTTATAAAGTTCTCTGCCACCCACATACAGGCGGAATCGAAATAGTCAAAGAAGATTAGACCAGATAATGAAAATCTAAAACAAAAAATACGGAGATTTTTATGAAAGAAAATAATCAAGAACAAAATAAAAAATGCAGGTCAAAGATACTTGCCGTCGCCTTAATCTGTATAATAGTGCTTTGTACGCTAATTCTTTATACAACAGAAAAGATTTTTGCGAGCAGCTCCAAGTTTTTCTTACAAGAAAGCTTCTCGCCGGAAGAGCTTTCTACAGAACGATTTCCGCTGCTACAGTTGCTGTGGACGGCAACAGAGCAAATTCTAGAGCTTATCACACCAATTCTGCTACCTTTGCTGCTCATAGCCTTGTTCTGGCTCTTGCTGTTTACTGCAAAGAAAATACACTATGAAAACAAAAGATTTGGCAGGCAAGGTTTTGGAGAAACCTGTTTCATCGTTTTTGACGCAGTTCTAGAATTCTTGAGCCGTTTCATAAGGCACGCTCCTGTCATAGCATTAATCTTGGTCTCGGCAATCGGTCTTAATTCAATCTTCGTAAGCGTAAACAGAATCAGCAAGGTCATGGACAATTTTCAGCGAATAAAAGAGCTAAGTATAATGGTCAAGAATTTATCGAGGGTCGAAGACATAGCTAGAATCACAATGCTGAAGCAGAGCGGGGAAGTCGGAACCCCAAACGTAACAAAAACCTATAAAATCGAGATTCTTTCAGAAGACGGTGAGACAGTATCCGAACAGGAAGTTGTATTAAAAGGAAACCAGATAGCGATTGATTCCATTACGGTTAATTTTGAATATTCTGAAATTGAAACTGGAAGAAAGCAGAACATCGCATATCCTTACAGGGTCTACTCAGAAACCATGAGGGCAAAGGATGCCGTACCACTTAAGTGTATGTTCAACAACGAAAATCTGCCTGTAATCTATTGTCTTGAAAGCAATGAAATTTATGGACTTTCAAAGGATACGTTCTTAAAAAGGCTGAAAGAACTTTTTGCAATCCTGCAAGATGAATCCCTTAGCCACGAAATGGGAATCCGCAGCGCAAACGGTACTGTAAACCATTTTATCATGAAGCAGGGCGAGATATGCACCATAAGCGTTGAGGCAACAGGAGGGTTAAGCGTTCACCGCAAACTTAGTCTGGAATAAGCAAAAAAAACGAAAGCAGCAGAGAGTTAGGTCGAATGTCAAGTTTCAGAAATCAAAAGGCGACATTTAACCTATTAAAACATTTATACTATGTATTATTTTGTAGACATAATGATAAACTGCTTGTACTTTTATTTAAACACAATATATATCTTTCACGGTTGTTCAGAATCAAAAGCATTGATAAAATCTTAAAATATTGGGGGATTTTATCAATGCTTTACGGATATATAAGAGTCAGCACAGACAAACAAAGCGTGGAGAACCAGCGTTTTGAGATTACAGAATTCTGTAAAAATCAAGAATTAAAAATCGACAAATGGATAGAAGAAACCATAAGCGGAACTGTTGAGGTTCAAAGAAGAGAACTTGGAAAACTGCTTTCCAACATAAACAAGGATGATTTGATAATCTGCTCAGAGCTTTCTAGACTTGGAAGAAACCTGTTCATGATTATGTCAATCCTAAACATACTTATGGAAAAGGGTGCAAAAGTCTGGACTATAAAAGATGGATACAGGCTTGGCGACGACATACAGAGCAAGGTTCTTGCGTTTGCATTTGGACTAAGCGCAGAAATCGAGCGAAACCTTATCAGCCAGAGAACAAAAGAAGCCCTCGCATTGCGTAAAAAAGAAGGCAAATTGCTAGGTCGCCCAAAAGGAAAAACGAACAAAAAATGCAAACTTGACGGTGCTGAGCTTTCTGTAAGCTTTATGATTTTTGCAGGTACAAACATAAATCAAATTGCAAAACTGTATGGCACCCACAGAAACACAGTAAAAAGATTTATTGCAAAAAAGAAGCTTGCAGAGCATGAAAACCTAGAAAACGTGAGGAAGATGGGCGAGCAGTATTAGGCTTCAAGGTCTCCAGCCACTTTGGAATCCATTGAAAATTGCATTGCTATACATGAGCGCGAGTTTTGTGAATGTATAAGCTTTGAATTCCTTATACTCTTGCTCGCTGATATTTTCATCCCCAAGTGAGTTTATTCCATAAAATGAATACAGACCTGATTTTCCTGGGTAAACGGCAAGGCTTATATATTCGCCGAGCATTCCCATCACGCAGCAGTAGCCGATTTCGCCGTCTGTAAATCTGACTGCAAAAATGTCCGAGTCAAATAGCAAAACTAATTGGTCATTTCAAATGTGTGTCCGCTCCGATAAGTTCGTTTCTGTAAAATCACTTCCTATAATGTATATTCTGTCTACCATAACAAAAAGGAGATCTCATGATTCATGTCCCTGTCTGGGTTGACACACATTGCTATCCTTCACTTTTTGAAGCTGCGATTGATAATGAATTCAGCTTATCTAATTTTCTTAAGAAGATTAAGCAGAATTCTGGCGCACCCGTTAAATACAGTGGACATACTGTAATCCTAGATTCTTGGCTAAAGAGTCATCCCGAATACGACCTAGAATCTGATACAAGGAGAAATCGATGAATGAATTAGCTTTTGCTTTTGGGGATAATCTTGTCCGAATTGTAGAAAAAGACAATGCGACCTACTTTGTCGCTAAAGATGTCGCTGAAATCCTCGAATATCGCAACGCACCTGACATGACACGCTACCTTGATGACGATGAGGTTTCTACGCTAAATAAGCGTAGTATTATTGGCGATGATACCCAATCCCAGCCCGGAAATCCGAATCTGATAGTTATTTCTGAATCGGGCTTGTACCATTCAATCTTTCAAAGCCGGAAACCACAAGCGGCGAAATTTCGCCGATGGGTCACGGATGAGGTTTTGCCCCAAATCCGTAAAACCGGAAGTTACGGCACTTCCCTGCCATTGATGCCGAAAACGGAGTTTACACGAGCCGAAGCCTCTAAGATGAAAGCGATGTCATCTCTTATCCGGGAAGAAACAAACGCACTCGAAAAACTGGAAAAACTTCACGAAAAAGGTCTGATTCCAGCAGAGGATTTTTCGGCAGTTCTTACTGAATTTTTGCGCCGTGCAAGAACTCTTGAACCGCTTGCAAAAATGCACGGAAAAGACATCGAAGACGATTCTCTAATTCTATCATTTGTATCTGAAAAACTTGAAATCACTGAAAATCACGAAGATTTTGTCTTATTTGAGCCGCTTTATGAGAAATT
>CADCRJ010000039.1 GCA_902803735.1 uncultured Spirochaetaceae bacterium | reverse complement strand
TCTTATTCTTACAGACTCTTTGCTAGCAGGGACTCTCATCTCAAAAAAAGAGGCATTCGACCAGTTAAAAAGACTTTTTGCCGCAGACAAAAAACTTGCGATTATAATGCACAACGCAAAGTTCGATATGCAGATTCTTGAATGCAACGGCTTTATAAATCACTCCGAGTGGACTGCAAGCATTTACGACACAATGATTGCCGCATGGCTCTTAGAGCCAGACAGAAGCGGTAAGAACGCATATTCACTTGAATACCTCGCAGAAACAAAGCTTGGTTTAAAAGGCACAGAATTTGATGAGATTGTTCCTAAAAACGGAACCTTTGCCGACGTTCCGCTTGAAGTCGCCGCAAACTACGGAGCCGAGGATTCGGACTTTACGCTCCAGCTGTGGCTCTATGAGGAACCTATGCTCAAAAAAGAGGGGCTTTATGATTTATTCATCACGATGGAGATGAAAGTCCTGCCAATTCTTTCAGATATGGAGCTTACAGGAATTCATATTTCAGCAGAGCAGCTCCACACATATTCCGTTGAATTAAAGAATAAACTCAGCGGAATTGAAAAAGACATTTACGAAACCGTAGGACATGAATTCAACATTGCCTCGCCAAAACAGCTTGGACAAGTACTGTTTGAAGAAAGAGGCTTAAAGGGCACAAAAAAGACAAAAACAGGGTACTCAACGAACGAGGAAGTGCTTGAAGCCCTATCATCTCAGGACCCTGTACCAAGGATGATTCTTGACTACCGTACAAACGCAAAGCTTTTGTCAACCTACGTCGAGACGTTGCCGACAATGACCGACAGCAACGGACGCGTTCACACCACTTTTATACAGACAGGAACCGCGACAGGACGGCTTTCGAGCAGAGACCCGAACCTACAGAACATCCCAGTACGAGACGAGGCTGGTCGAAAGATTCGCACTGCATTTACCGCAGCCCCTGGAACAGTTCTGATTTCTGCGGATTACGCACAAATCGAACTTGTTGTCATGGCACACCTCAGTGGCGACAAAAACCTGTGCAAAGCCTTCAATGAAGGAATTGACGTGCACAAATCAACTGCAGCGCTCATCTATGGCGTCCCATTTGACAGCGTTACCGCAGAACAGCGAAGAAGCGCAAAAACAATAAACTTTGGCGTGATGTACGGAATGAGTGCTTTCAGGCTTGCAAATGATTTGGGAATAAGCCGTACACAGGCAAAAGAATTCATAGACAACTACTTTATGATTTATTCAGGAGTACGAGAATTTTTTGACAAAAACGTGCAGGAAGCGGAGACAACAGGTTTTGTTAAGACTATTTTTGGACGAAAGCGACAAATTCTAGCAATAAACAGCGTGAACAAACTTGAAAAAGAAGGTGCCGTCCGCATTGCAAAAAACACGCCGATACAAGGAAGTGCCGCAGATATAGTAAAAAAAGCTATGATAAGCGTATCGGACGCACTCGCCGAAGCAAAAACAGGTGCAAAATTGCTACTTCAAGTACACGACGAGCTTATCCTTGAGTGTCCAGAGACAGAAGAAGCAATAGAAAACACAATCGCTATCGTACGCGAAAAAATGGAATCAGCTGTAAAATTGAACGTACCACTCCGAGTTTCAATTGAACATGGCAAAAGCTGGGGGTTATTCCATTGATACTTTGCGTAACAGGCCCAATGGCGGCAGGCAAAAATGCCGCCTCGGCACTCCTTGAAAACAAAGGATTTCTCTCAATTGACGCAGATATTCTCGTCCACAACATTCTGAAGGAACCTGCCATTCAAGAAAAAGTCATAGAAACTTTCTCAGAAGAGGCTAAAAAACAGAACATTGAGTTGTCCAACGCGGACGGAACCTTAAACAGGCGAAATCTAGGAGCAATTATTTTCAAAGACAAAAAACTCCTTGAAAAGCAAGAAAACATCGTACTCCCAGAAGTCGAGAGCCGACTAAAGCTCTTTATCGAGCAAAACAAGGGCAAGAATATAATTCTCAACGCGACGGTACTCTACAAAATTCCTATCATAAAAGAATGCGATGCCGTTCTTTTTGTAACAGCACCCTTGCTCGTAAGGCTCAAACGAGCTAAAAAACGAGACGGAATAAAGACAGTCCACATTCTAAGAAGATTTTGGTCGCAGCGTAATCTATTTTCTAAATATAAAAATTCAAATGCCGATACTGTAAAAGTATATAATATCGGCAACTTAAAAATGTTGGAAACAAACATTATGGAATTCCTAAAAGCTTACACCTTTTAGACTTCACAGTTGTATTTGCAACCTTACGCAAAAATCTCCAACGATGCCGATAAGAGGTTAAAGAACGGGGTTTTTGTTTATGGAACAGAAAAAAACCTTGTGGATTATTGCAGCGGCAGGACTTTTTCTGC
>CADCRJ010000038.1 GCA_902803735.1 uncultured Spirochaetaceae bacterium | reverse complement strand
TCGACAAAAATTCAATCTCGAAAAAATCAGCGAAGAAATACAGCGAGATGGGGAAGATTTTGATTATGGAAAATACTTCAGAACTTAAAACGCTGAAAATGCTGATGAAAACAATGTCGCTGTCGAGAATATCGTTCCATTTGAGTTTTGAAATCGACTCGCTGTACATTAAAATGTCAAAATCTGGATGCGCCTTCTGGACGATTGTGGCGAGCGTCATAAGCCCGTTTGACGGCGTTCGGATGAATCTGTCGTAGACGTAAAGATTTTTAAAACTCGGTTTGTACGGAACGTTTCCTGGCTAGATAAATCTGATTTTCATTTTTTTCTTTGCAAGCGGATTCTAGCCGCTTTCCCCTTTTTTATAATAATCAGTATTTTTTATTTACGCAGTTATCTCATAAAGATATTTCTGCTATCCGTTGTCATATTAAGGTTGCTATTCTAAGAAAAAGAAAAAAAAACAAGATGAAGCGAAGTCCGTCAATTTGTTTTGTTTTGGTTTCTTTTATTCTTTCATAAGTTCCTGTTGGTGCTGATGTATAGGTTCTTCAAAGGACATAAACTTAAATTTGTCAGAAATGTAAGATTCAATAGTGTTTCTAATTGATATAAGTTCTTTTGTATAAGCATCAACATTTTTCAGCGTTGCGTAATATGAGTTTTTGAGCTTGCAGGCTTCATTATAATTTGTCAGATATGTTTTTAGGACTACATTTTCACCAGAAATCTTGAAAATATGGCTTAAATTCGATGCTTGCTCCCCATTTATAGAAAGATAGACAAATTGGATTTTAGCGTTTGAAGGTGAGCCAAAAGTGACATAACAAACTGCCTCTTTTGTTTCCTTGTTTGTTGCAAGGAAGAAATCTTTTGTCTCTGCATCTTCTATACTAAAAGGTTGCTTATCACTCGTAGGGTCAGAATTGTCATAAATAACAGTCATATTGTAAGGTTCTGCAAGTTTCTTCGCTTTTTTAAGTGTCGTAATTGAAGTTACTAAATCTTCCGCAGACTTAGAAGCGTTCGTGGTCGTTGCACAGCCAGCAAATGTTAGGATTAATAAGGCTAGAAAAAGATTTAAAGACAATAAGGGCTTTGTAAAAGCTGATGATTTCATATATGTTTCTCCCCGAAAATTATTTTTCGCTAATATGCTAATGACATGGTTAAAATCTTGCAACAATAAAAAAGCATATTTATCATTATAATAAAATTTTCTTCTGTCAAAGTTAGAATAGCTAGACAAAAAACAAAACTAGTTTAATATAAAAAAATATGGACATTTATGAATTGATAAACCGGTTGTCCTCTTATGGATTAAAAACTGGTTTGATAAAAGATGATGATGTGGTTTATGTAAAAAACCAGCTATTAATGAATTTAGGGCTTGATGGATTTGAGAGCCTTGAGCAGGCTAATTCCTTGCCAGATGTTTCTGTAAACGAGCTTAAAGAAATTCTCAAGGGAATCCTTGATTATGCTGTAGAGCATGGGCTGACAAATGGTGATGGAACTGTAGCTAGAGATTTATTTGATACGAAACTCATGGGTGTCATGGTTTCAAAACCTAGTGAGGTTATTGCAAAATTCCGTTCTTTGTATGATAAATCTCCAAAAGAAGCGACTGATTATTTCTATAAATTTAGTCAGGATACTGATTATATTAGGCGTTACAGAATAAAACGTGATGTAAAGTGGCAGGCTTCTACTGAGTACGGAGATTTGGATATTACTATAAATCTATCAAAGCCAGAGAAAGACCCTCGTGCTATAGCCGCTGCCCGTAATATAAAGCAGTCAAGTTATCCACAGTGCCTTTTGTGCAAGGAAAATGTTGGATATGCGGGGCGGCTGAACCATGCGGCAAGAGAAAATCATCGTATTATTCCACTTAAGCTTGCAGGTGAGAACTGGGGATTCCAGTATTCTCCTTATGTATATTACAACGAACATTGTATTGTTTTTAACTATGAGCATACGCCAATGCTTATTTGTCGTAAGACATTTGAGCGGCTTCTTGATTTTGTTACGCAGTTCCCTCATTACACATTGGGAAGTAACGCTGATCTTCCGATAGTCGGAGGCTCAATCCTTACCCATGACCACTTTCAGGGCGGAGCGTACGAATTCCCTATGGCTCGTGCTCCAATAGAGACTCCTGTAAAAATCAAGGGATTTGAGGATGTTACGGCAGGAATCATAAAATGGCCTATGTCTGTAATCCGAATTTCATCAGCAAAATCAGAGCGTTTGATAGAGCTTGCCGATTATATCCTCTCGAAATGGAGAGTTTATACTGATAAAGATGCCTTTATTTTGGCGGAGACTGACGGCGAGAAGCATAATACCATTACGCCTATTGCACGTCGCCGAGGGGATTTGTTTGAGCTTGATTTGGTCCTTCGTAATAATATTACGACTGAAGAGCATCCTTTAGGTGTCTATCACCCTCATGCAGAGCTGCACCATATAAAGAAAGAAAATATTGGACTTATCGAAGTCATGGGGCTTGCTGTTCTTCCAGCACGTTTGAAGGACGAGCTTAGTGATTTGGCAAATGCTGTTGTTTCTGAAACTGATATTTCTGGAGACGAGAAACTTGGCAAACATGCTGACTGGGTTAAAGAAATTCGTGAGAAATATAGCTACGGAATTACAAGTGAGAACGTAGACGATATTCTTAAAACAGAAACAGGTATTGTATTTAGTAAGGTTCTTGAACATGCAGGTGTTTATAAACGTACGGAAACTGGTAAAGCGGCGTTCTTACGATTTATAAACTCTTTGTAGATGTTCGGAATTCTTAATTAAATTGAATTCATATTTATAAGTATAAATAGGAAAGGAAAATTATGAAAATTGAAAAAAAAGAATTGGGTGATGGTATTGTTCAGTATACAATAACAAACGGTCGTATGTCTTTTTCTGCTATGAACTATGGTTGTTCATTGTTGCAAATTCAGGTTCCAAACAAAGACAATAAGCTTGTTGATATTTTACAGGGATTTGACACACTTGAAGGCTGGAAAGCAGGACATGATTCCCACAACTGTGTTGTAGGTCGTTTTGCTAACCGTATTGCAAAGGCTTCTTTTGCTGTTGACGGAAAGACTTACAAGCTTGATGTGAACGACGGGGTGAACTGCTTGCATGGCGGTTTTACTCGTTGGGAGAAAATGCTTTGGGATTCAGAGAGTTTTGAGAAAGACGGTGTCGCTGGAATTCGTTTTACACGTACTAGCCCAGACGGCGAGCAGGGATTTCCTGGAAACGTAAAGGCAGAGGTCGTTTATTCGCTTTCAGAAAAGAATGAGCTGTCTCTTGTTTATACAGCAACATCTGATAAGGCAACTCCTATAAACCTTACAAATCATGCTTATTTTAACTTGAACGGCACAGGTTCTGTTCTTGACCATATTATTCAGCTTGATTGTGACCAGATTCTTGATGTTGACGCAACCCTTATCCCAACAGGAAAATTTATTTCTGTTGATGGAACTGCATTTGACTTCCATACAGCAAAGGCTGTAAGAAAAGACATTGCTCAGATTGATGAGAAGATTGGCGGTTATGACCACTGCTTTGTTACTCGTGCTGATGAGAGCAAAGTCGTTCGTGTTGGTGCTGTTTGGTCAGAAGAGTCTGGCATTAAGATGGAGATTGCTTCAAACCAGCGCGGAATGCAGGTTTATAGTGGAAACTTCCTAAAAGACGTAAAAGGCAAGAATGGTGAAGTTTATCAGAAACATTCTGGAATTTGTTTTGAGACACAGAGATTCCCTGATGCTCCAAATCAGGCATCATTCCCTTCTTGCATCTTGAAGCCTAATGAAACATATACGGCTACAACTGTTTTAACATTTTAAAAGGAGGCACGACAAAATTACTTCCATGTAATTTTGTCGTTGTCGAGTTTTCATCTTTGGCGAAAACTACAATTTCGTGCATCCTGCATGACCGCTAACGCGGAGTTTTTAAAGGAGGCATGATAAAAATTACATCCGTGTAATTTTTATCATGGCCAAGTTTCTGCCGTTGGCACAAACTTGCAAATTCGTTGCCTCCATGCAACGCCGCGAACGCGGAGTTTTTAAAGGAGTTTTTAATGGCTAATTCTCTTACAGCAAAAGAATATGACCCAAAAGAGCTTGCTGGTGCGTTTGTAAAATTGTACGGCGGAAAAGAGGAAGATGTTGCTGTTTTTTCTTCACCTGCCAGAATAAACATTATTGGCGAGCACATTGATTATAATGGCGGAAAAGTATTCCCTGCAGCAATCAATCGCTACTTGTATGTGGCGATCCGTAAGCGTGACGATTCAAAAGTTGTTTACAATGATGCCCGCTTTCCAGGAACCTTCGAGTTTGATGTAAACGATAATTTTGTTTATGACAAGAAAAATGATTATGCTAACTATCTGAACGGAATTTTGAGCCAGCTTAAAGCAAAAGGCTTTAAATTTCCTTGTGGCTTTGACATTCTCATGGCAAGCAATGTTCCTGCTGGAGGTGGCATATCATCAAGCTCAGCTCTTGAATGCGGATTTGCTTATGCAGTAAGCGAGACCTTTGGTTTTGGAATTGACCGCGTTGAGATTGCAAAGCTTGGGCAGATGAGCGAGCACAACTTTATGAACGTAAACTGCGGAATTATGGATCAGTTCATTATTGCAACTGGAAAAAAGAATTTTGCAGAGAAACTGGATTGTGCAACTCTTGAATATGAATATGCTCCTTTGGAGCTGGGCGACTACCGCTTTGTTGTTATGAACACGAACAAGGTAAGAAAACTTGCCGACAGTAAATACAATGAACGCAGAAGCCAGTGCGAGGAAGCCTTGGAAATCCTTAAGAGCAATGGGGTTGCAATAAAAGCTCTTTGTGACATGACTCCACAGAAATGGGAAGAAGTTAGTCATTTCGTTACTGATCCAATCCTTAATAAACGTGCAAAGCACTGTGTCTATGAGAATCAGAGGGTTTTGGACGCTGTTGATGCACTTAAAGCTGGCAACCTTGCAAAACTGGGACAGCTTTTGAATCAGTCGCATGAGTCGCTGAAACTTGATTATGAAGTTACTGGTATTGAGCTTGATACTTTGGCAGAGACTGCCCAGAAGCAGAACGGCTGTCTTGGTGCAAGAATGACTGGTGCTGGATTTGGTGGATGTGCTATTGCACTTGTCCATAAAGATTCTGTAGATTCATTCATTGAGAATGTTCAGTCTGAGTACACAAAGACCGTTGGCTATGCAGCAGGCTTCTTTGCTTGTGAAAGCGGTGACGGTGTTGCTCGCTGGAAGTAGTGCATTCAACCAATTAAAAAAAAATTTGACAAATAGCGCAAACGGTTGCATCATAGAAATATGAGCAACCGTTTGCGCAGTTCACGCGCCTTTACAATGAATGATATAGCTGATGAGCTGAAGCTTTCAAAAAGCACCGTCTCGCGTGCTTTGTCTGGATATGGCAGAATAAGCGAGGAGACTGTACGAAGGGTAAAGAAGTGCGCTGAATCCCACGGTTTTAGACCTAATCTTGTTGCAAAAGCCCTTGCAGGAAAAAAGACACTTAATATTGCAGCTGTAATGCCGCTTGAAGCTACTGTAACTCAGATGATGTTCTATCATGAATGCCTTTCAGGTATGGTTCGAGCTGCTTCAAAGCTTGGTTATAGTATCCTTGTATGTATGACGGATGGAAATGATACGGCATCTTTGGAAGATATTGTTTATAACCGTAAGGTCGATGCCGTTATTCTTACACAGCTTAAACAAGATGATAAAAATGTTGATTTTTTACAGAAAGCGTCATTTCCTTTTATAGTCATTGGATCTTGTAATAACAACGAAATTATACAAGTCGATTCCAAAATGAGAGAGTCCTGCTGTAATTTTACAAAGCGATGTGTACAAAAACTAACTAACGATAGCAAGATTCTATTTGTTTGTGGGAATCTTGATGTTGTTGCAAATAAAAATCGTATAGAAGGCTTTATGGCTGGAATGAAAGAGTGTGGAATTAATTCTTCACGTTATTCTGTTTGTACTGATTTTCTTGATACTGAAGAAATTTGCAGCTGGGATTTAATTCTGTGTTCTGATGATGTAGTTTGTCTTAAAGTTATTGATACTTTGAAGAAAAATTCAATAGAGGTTGGGAAAGATGTTCTTGTAGCATCTTTTCATGACAGCATCTTATTGGAAATGAATAATCCTCCTGTAAGTGCAATCCATGTGGATGCGTTTAAGTTGGGGGAATCTGCTGCGGGGCTTACCTTTGCCATTTTATCTGGTAAGGAGTATGAGGCAACAACTTATGTGGATTGTTCCTTTAATATGAGGGCTTCAACTGGAGATTGAGAACTGTGTTAAAGGAAAGTTTTTAGAACGTAATTTTTTGTGAAAATGTTTGACAAATGCAGAGACACAGCTGATAATTTCAGTATCAGCGTTTTGGTAACGTTTCCAAAACCCCTCTGTCATTTTTAAACGTGAGCAGAAAAAGTTAAGTGAGGTATTTTATGAAAAAACTTGTGGGTGCGGCACTTTGTGTTGCTGCAATGGTTTCATTCATGTCTTGTAACGACAAGTCATCATCTGGCAAAGCAAAAGGTAACGAGCAGGTTACACTTACTGTATGGGAATCAACAAATGGCCCTGACGAATTCATCCGTCAGGCTGGAAAAATTTATTCTGAGTCACATCCAAATGTTACAATCAAATATGTTAACGTTGAGCTTGGCGATGCTGTTGGACAGATTGCTCTTGACGGTCCTGCTGGAAAAGGTGCTGATATTTTTGCAGCTCCTAACGATCGTTTGAGTTCGCTTGTTTCTGGTGGTCATGTTCTTCCGACTGCAAATCCAGAAAGCATCAAAAATAGAGCACTTTCTGCTTGTGTCCGTGCTCTTACAAGCGATGGTGTTATGTACGGTTATCCAGTTTCTGCAGAGACATATGCTTTGTTCTACAACAAGGCTCTTATTTCTGAAGACCAGCTCCCAAAAACATGGGCAGAACTTGCTGAGTGGTCAAAGAAATTTAATTCAAGCCACCCTGGAAAATATGGATTTGTAATGGACATTGGTAGCGGTTACTATACAATCGTTTTCACTACAACAGACGGAAACCGTCTCTTTGGACCTGACGGAACAGACGGAAAACACACATATCTTAATTCTGAAAACTCTATAAAGGGTATGAAATTCTTCCAGTCATTGAGAGGAGCTTTGAATGTTCCTGCTGCTGACCTTGATACAGCTACTGTAGATGCTGCTTTCCAGAGCGGAAACGCTGCTATGCACATAACTGGTTTGTGGAACGTAGTTCCTTTCCAGAATGCTGGTATTGACTTTGGTGTAGCACCTCTTCCATCACTCCCTGGCGAGAACAAGCCTTCTGCTTCATTCAGCGGTACTCGCGCAATGTTTGTTTCTGCTTATACAGACCATCCTAACGAAGCAAATGATTTTGCAGCATTCCTTATGAGCGATGAGATGCAGAAACTCCGCTTTGACCTTACAGGAACTCTTCCAAGCATCAACGTAAAGGTTGACAGCCCATTTGTTGGCGGATTCCTCAAACAGCTTGAGTATGCATTCCCAATGCCTTCAATTCCTGAGATGGCAACATACTGGGAAGCTATGAACAATGCAAGTAAGAATATTTGGGACGGAGCTGACGTAAAGGCAGAGCTTGATGCCTGCGATGCAACTGTAGTTTCTAAATAAAAACAGGTTGGGGCACCGCTGAAATAAACAGTTTTGGCGGTGCTTCTTTTTTTGTAAATCTGTGTGGATAGAGGGGTTTTATGGCAACATTACCAGCGGATAAAAGTGCCGCCAAGAAAATTAAAGTGACAGCCTCCTGTTTTATGGGGCTTGCGCATTTGCTTTATCTGAAAGATTTTGTTAAGGGCGCATTGTTTGCGCTTTGTGAAATCTTGTTTATCGTTCTTCTGCCGACTACTGTGTCAAAGCTTATTGGTATGGTGACTCTTGGAACGCCACATCCAGAGCTTCCTGTAAAACAAAGGGATAATTCAATCTTCATGCTTATAGACGGAATCCTGTTCATTGCGATTCTTGTCGTTTTTGTGATTGTCTATTTGATGAGCATAAAGAGTGCCGAGAAAGATTATGCCGAATATTGTAGGACTGGCAGTTTTAAGACTCAGAAAGAGCTTTTGAACACTACGCTTGGAAAAAGCTTTCCAATAGTTGGACTTGCTCCTGCTTTTATAATGGTTGTGGTGTTCGTTGTTGTGCCACTTTTGTTTAGCGTTGCCGTTGCCTTTACGAACTATAGTGACCCAAGTCATATACCACCAAGTAATACTGTAGACTGGGTCGGATTCCAGAACTTTGCGGAGCTGTTCGGCGGACATACCAATTGGTCTATTGGCTTTGCCCGTGTTGCGATCTGGACTCTTGTTTGGGCTGTCTTGGCTACTTTTACCTGCTATTTTGGCGGTTTGATTATAGCTGTTCTTCTCAAAGAAATTGATGTAAAGATTGCTCCTGTATTCCGCTTTATATTTATTTTGCCGTATGCGGTTCCAAGCGTTGTTTCTATGTTGGTATGGAAAAATCTTTTAAACGGAACGTTTGGTATTGTAAACAGAACTCTTACGGCAATAGGGCTTATTCATGCTCCTATACCATGGTTAGGAAGCACTCATATGGCACAGTTTACTTGTGTCCTTATAAACCTTTGGGCTGGTTTTGGGTATTTCATGCTTCTTGCGATGGGTACAATGACGGCAATAAGCGAGGATATGAACGAAGCTGCCCGCATTGACGGAGCAAATAAGGTTCAGATTCTTACAAAAATTACAATGCCTTTGGTTTTGTACCAGACCTTGCCTTTGATTATTATGAGTTTCGCTCATAACGTTAACAACTTCGGAGCTATTTTCTTCCTTACAGGAGGCGCTCCTTCCGTTTCTGATTCAACCACAACTTTGGCAGGTGGAACAGATATTCTTGTTACTTGGATTTATAAATTGACAATGACCTTGATGAAATATAATTACGCATCGGTAATTGCTGTTATGATTTTTATTGTTCTTGCTCCATTTGCAATTTTCAACTTCAGAAATACAAAGGCTTATAAGGAGGGTTCATTATGATAAGAGATAAAAATGTTAATCAGGTAAACAAAATATTCATTTATCTTATATTCGTAATTATTTCTTTCTTTGTCATTTATCCGTTGGTATATGTTGTTTCCGGGGCATTTGCACCTGGTAACTCGATGGCATCGCTTAATATCGTGCCTTTTTTGGATGGATTTACTCTGAGCCATTTTACACATTTGTTTACAAGGACTGATTACGGCAAGTGGTTCTTGAACACGCTTATAATTAGTGTTGAGACAAGTCTTGCGACTATTATTGTGGCTTCTTTGTCAGCCTATGTTTTTTCACGTTTCCAGTTCAAGTTTAAGAAGCCGTTCCTTATGTCGCTTCTTATCCTCCAGATTTTCCCAAGCTTTGTTGGCATGATAGCGATTTATGTCATCTTGCTCCGCATTGGTGGGCTTGATACGCTTTGGGGCTTGGTTCTGGTTTACGTTGCTGGAAATATTCCATATAATACTTGGCTTGTAAAGAATTATATGGATACGGTTTCTCGAAACCTTGACGAAGCTGCCCGTATTGACGGAGCAGGGCATTTCCGCACTTTCTTCCAGATAATCTTGCCGATTGCGCGTCCAATCATCACTTTCTTGGGAATTACGAGCTTTACTGCTCCTTGGATGGACTTTATTTTCCCAAAAATGGTTTTGAGAAGCGTTGATAAGCAGACTCTTGCGTTAGGGCTTTTTAGCTTTGTAACGGATAAGAAGAATGAATTTACGGTTTTTGCTGCAGGCTCGCTTTTGGTTGCGGTTCCGTTCGTTATTTTCTTTATAATAACACAGAAGACGCTCGTTACAAGTTTTGGTGGCGCAGCTGTAAAGGAATGATATTTTAAATGAGTAAATATGAATTTGATAATATAAGTATTATTCGGGATGGCAAACGTTGGTTCCCTACAATGGGTGAAATCCACTATTCCCGTGTTTCCCATGAATATTGGGCAGAGGAGCTTCGTAAAATGCGAGCTGGTGGCGTTGATGTTGTTAGTGCCTACGTCATCTGGATTCACCATGAAGAGATTGAAGGTTCTTATGACTGGTCTGGCGACAGGAATTTGTCACTCTTCCTGAATACTGCAAAAGACGAGGGTATGAAAGTCCTTTTGAGAATTGGACCTTGGTGCCATGGTGAAGTGCGAAACGGCGGTTTTCCAGACTGGCTTCTTAAAAAGGAATTTGAGCCTCGAACAAATGATGAGCGTTATTTTGATGTTGTAAAAAAATGGTATGGCAAGATATATGAGCAGGCTGCTCCATTTTTGGCACATCCTGAAGATGGCTCTACATTTGACAACCCTGTGATTGGTGTTCAGATTGAGAATGAGTACGGACATTGTGGCGGTCTTTATGACGAGACTGGCGAAGACCACATGAAGCGTCTTACAAATCTTGCAAAGGAAACAGGCTTTACGGTGTTTCTTTATACTGCGACAGGTTGGGGTGGAGCGAGAACTGGTGGACTTCTGCCTGTAATGGGTGGTTATTGCGACGCTCCTTGGGATCAACGTATTACAGAGATAGAGCCTAGCGGTAATTATCTTTTTACTTATGAGCGTAATGACCATAACATAGGTAGTGACCACGGCTTTGGATATGGAATAACCTTTGATATTGATAAATTCCCTTATCTTACGGCGGAGCTTGGAGGCGGGCTGCAGGTTACGAGTCACAGGCGTACTGTGGCAAAAGCAAAGGACATTGCTTCTGTCGCTCTTGTAAAACTCGGCAGCGGCGTTAATCTTCTTGGATATTATATGTATCACGGAGGAACCAATCCTGAGGGAAAACTGACAACTTTACAGGAATCTCGCGAGACAGGTTATCTTAATGATTTGCCGGTAAAGAATTATGATTTTAGGGCTCCTGTAGGGGAATTTGGTCAAGTTACAGAGACTTTGCGGGAACTTAAGCTTTTGTCATATTTTACGCAGGATTTTGGGAGCGAACTTTGTGATTTGCCAGCTCTTATTCCTGAGGATACGGCAACGGCTCCTGCTGATACAAAGACTTTGAGATATTCATTCAGAACGGACGGTACAAAAGGTTATGCTTTTGTAAACGACTATGTAAGGCATCAAGTTCTTGATTCTCATACCATCAAAGGTCTTTCAAGTCCTGACAACAAAATAAAGTTTCCTGAAATTTCTGTAAAGAACGGAGACTTCTTTTTCTTGCCGTTTGGACTTAGTTTTAGCGGGGCAAATATAAAAACAGCTTTTGTAACTCCGTTCTGCAAACTTGCTGATAAAACTGTGTTCTACAGGCGGGAATCTGAGACTGAAAAAGCAAAATGCTTTGATTTTGCAGATGCAGAGTCAGAAAAGCTTGGTAAAGAAAAGTTCATTGTCCTTACAAGAAATGATGCATTGAATGCTTGGCGTTCAAATTGCGAGCGGCTTGTCATTACGGACACTAATTCTTACAGCGTGGTTAACGGCAAGGACTCTGACGCGATAGTTGGGCGGGGCAAGACTGCAAGGTTTGCTGTATATCCAGATTTTGATACAATCCCAGCTGGCTGGAATAAAACAGTAGCTGTCGATAAAAATACAGCCCTTGATTTAAATCCCGTTCTTTTTACTTGCTATGAGCGAGAGACTTCGGCTAGAACGGGTGAATTGAACGTTGAGAAATCGACTGCTGGGTACAAACTGAATCTTGCATCTCTTGTAAAGGGTATTGAAGGCGACATTACTGATTGCTTTGTTAAGCTTTCGTATATTGGCGAAAGTGCCCGTTTGTATGCGCTAAAAAATGGCAAGAGAACGCTTGTGTTTGACCATTTCTTTATGGGCGAAGATTATCCTTGGGAAATAGGACTTAAACGCTTACAGAAAAGCGAGTATGACCTAAGTTCTTTTGAGCTTGAAGTAACACCGCTTAAAAAGGATGCTCCTATTTATATTGAGAAATGGCCAGAATTTGGCAGTGCAGATTCTATTGCAGAACTAAAGAGTGCTTCGTTTGAATATGAATGGACATATACTTTTTAGTATGCTGGTGTTTTGACCTGAAAAGCACATGGAACAAGATTCTGTGTGCTTCTTTTCTGTAACTTGTACATAATAAACGTGGTTTTCATTACACACAAACAATAAGTTCTATTATAATTAGATTAGGTTGCAAAATCCCGCTGAATTTAAAAAAGCATTTTTGTCATACCAAGGAGTTTAGAATTGATTAGACATTCAAAATTTGTTGGATGCGTTGCATTTGTCTTTATGGCATTTTCTTTTTTTTCCTGCAGCAGTACAAAAAATCAAGATTCTGATATGGAATCTGAGCCTGCTGGAACACCGATAGCAATAAAAAGACCTGCTGCATCAGAAGCAGGCGAAGAAAGCAAACCTTATGAAGGTTCACCTTATGACAAAGGCGATCACTACAGTGACGAAAAAATAAAAGGTGGTTACAAAACTTTAGGTGAGCAGATATTGGGCACGAAAAAATACGATAAGTATGACGAAGTGACCATTTATCTGTCTTCTACTCTTGGACGTGTTATTACCCGTTATGGAAATTTTATTTACAAGCCCCATACTGATATGGCAGGTTTTATAGTCCGCTATGATACATCACTTTATGCGTTCTATCTTGCAAAAAGCGAGCGAAAGGCTTTACGTTTTGCTGTTGAGCAGTATCTCAAAGACTTTGATGAAAGAAACCTTGACCGTAATCAGAAAAAGCCAGAGCGCGTTTACGGTACGGTTGGTGGATATGAGGAATTTGGTCTTGTCGAGATGCAGATGAAAAACCGCTCAAAGCCAAAGGTTCATTTTGGTTATAAATTTATCAAAAAATCGCCTTTCTTCTGTATTTATGTAGTTCGAGCAGATAATATTACAGATGACCCAGACAATCAGTGTAAACAGTCTGTTGACCAGAAATACTACTTTACAAAAGCCCAGGCCCAGGCTTTGGCAGAATTCTTGTCAGACGAGAATATAGACGCTAAATATACTGCACCAAAAGAAAAACCGACAAAGGATAAGTACAACGAGATATTTGACGCTTATGAGGATAAGCCAGAGGAAGAAGCTGAATATAAAGAATTCGATTCGTACTAATCTAATTGCGGGGCAAGTCTTTATTGTACAAGGCTGGGCTTGCCTTGCTTATTAACACTATTTTTGTTATCATAAAAAAAGATTTGTAATATTAAGGAGTATTAATATGGCTCGAACACATTATATTGCTGGAAACTGGAAGATGAACACAAACAAGGCTGATGCTGTAAAATTGGCAGGAGACCTTGTTGCTGCTCTTAAAGGAAAACCAAACAAATACATGATTGGTGTACCTTTTGTATACCTTGATGCTGTTGCACAGGTTGTAAAAGGAAGCAATATTTTGCTTGGTGCACAGGACGTTGCAGCTACTGCTAACGGTGCTCACACAGGTGAAGTTTCAACAGAAATGCTCAAAGATCTTGGTGTTCAGGTAGTAATTCTTGGTCACTCAGAGCGCCGCCATGAGATTGGTGAGAGCGATGAGCTTATTAACAAAAAGGTTCGCCGTGCATTGAACGAGGGTCTTGAAGTTGTTCTCTGTATTGGAGAGCTTCTTGCAGAGCGTGAGGCAGGTGAGGCTGAGCAGGTTTGTGCATTCCAGCTTTCTGCTGACCTTGCAGGTGTTACAGAAGAGCAGATGAAGCGTGTAACAATCGCTTACGAGCCAGTTTGGGCTATCGGAACTGGTAAAACAGCTACTCCTGAAGATGCTGAGGCAATTCACAAATTCTGCCGCAACTACATTGCAAAACTCTATAATCAGAAAGTTGCTGATGAGACAATCATTCAGTATGGTGGTTCTATGAAAGCTTCTAATGCAAAAGAGCTTCTTGCACAGCCTGATATTGACGGTGGTCTTATCGGTGGAGCTTCGCTCAAGGCTGATACTTTTGAGCCAATCTGCGTTCTCTAAGTTTTGATTTTATAAATAAAAAAAGCACTTCAATTGAAGTGCTTTTTTTATTGCCTTTGTCTATTCCAAAGTACCGTACATTACATACCAGTAACCATATGGTGAGAACCAAGTGTTTTTGAGGTTAGGTTTCTGCAACCAGAATTCGTTGTAGTATGCAATAGGAGCCATTGCAGCTTCTTTGAGAAGAACCTGCTCAGCTTCATGCAAATATTTGTAATGTTCTTTTACATCTGTTGAATTTCTTGCGAGCGTTACAAGCTTATCAAACTCTGCAGATGAGAATTTACCATCGTTATTGCCGTTGTTTGTCTCAAGCAAGTTAATCATGTTTGATGGATCATCCCAGTCATAAACCCAGCCGTTGCGAGCTACGTCAAAGTTTCCTGAGCGTCTGTCCGCAGTTACGGTCTTCCATTCTTGGATATTTACGTTCATTGTAAGACCGAGCTGTGCCCATGCTGACTGCAAATATTCTGCAACAGGCTTGTGGTAGCCAGCGTCGTTTGTCAGGTACTCAAATGTTGGGAATCCTTTTCCTTCCGGGTATCCAGCATCAGCAAGAAGTTTCTTTGCTTTTGCAAGGTCTGACGCATAATCAGAGTTGAAGTGGTCTCCATACTGAGCTGTTGTAACGCTTTCATAAGAAGAACCTGGCTCTGCGTCAGAGATTCCTGGACCAACGAAATTCTTTGCTGGAGAGTAAATACCCTGCATGATTACGTTTGCAACGTGGTTTCTGTCAATTGCGAGGGACAAAGCTTCTCTTACGCGTGCATCATTGAAAGGAGCTTTCTGTACGTTGAATGTAACATAGTAAGTTCCCATGATTGGCTGAATGTTCAGCTCACCTTTTTCACGCAATGTTACAAGTTCCTCTGTCGGAGGCTCTTTTATGAGCTGAATC
This sequence comes from uncultured Spirochaetaceae bacterium, assembly GCA_902803735.1. GTDB lineage: Bacteria > Spirochaetota > Spirochaetia > Treponematales > Treponemataceae > Treponema_D. The sequence continues at coordinate 2,487 of CADCRJ010000038.1, read as the reverse complement.
TCGCCCTGATTGTATGCAGTGTAGTATGTGTTAGGGTCTTCGATGAGGTGCCAAACGATTGTGTCAAAAGTGATGCTTGCTGCATCCCAGTAGTAAGGATTCTTCTGGAATGTAATGTCAGCTCCGTCTACAAAGTTTGTCATGTAGTAAGGACCATTTGTTACGTATGTTTTTGGATTGATGGTCCAGCCGTCTCCGTTAGCTTCGATAGTTGCCTTCTGAACAGGAGACAATACAGCGAATGCTGCGATTTTGTCAAAATAAATGCATGGATTTGACAAATGAACAACAAAAGTGCGGGCATCTGGAGCTTCTACGCCGAGTTTGTCAACATCGCCGGCAGCAGCCTCGTCATAGCCTGTAATCATGTTGAGAAGGTCGTATCCGTATGGAGCTGCTGTCACAGGGTCTGCAACGCGTTTCCATGAATATACAAAATCCTCTGCAGTCATGTCTGTGCCGTCTGACCATTTGAGACCGTCACGCAAGTGGAATGTCCATGTAAGACCGTCCTCGCTCTGCTCCCATTTTTCTGCACAACCTGCAACAATGTTGTTGTCGCGGTCAAATTTAACCAAACCCTCAAAAGCATGAATAATCATGTTTGCACCGTCAACTGCGCTGTTGAGGGCAGGGTCGATTGTTTCAGGAGAAGGACCAACACGAATATGGAGTGTTGAGCCTTGACCGTCTTTCTTTTCTCCATTTTTTGTGGTTTTCTCACCACATGAAGAAACAACAAGTGCCGCTGCAATTGCTAGCGGTATCAATGTTAATTTCCTTAGCATTTTTAAATTTCCTCCGAATAAAAATGAAATCAGTTTAATTTATCTAAGTGCCAGCAGGCTGCGTAATGTCCGCTGGTTACTTCCTTAAATTCTGGCTTTTTCTCTGCGCACTGTGCGTCTGCGTAAGGACAGCGTGTTCTGAAAGGACAGCCAGATGGCGGGTTTACAGGAGAAGGAACGTCGCCTTCAAGAATAATGCGTTTGTTTGCCCTTGCTGTCTTTGGGTCTGCTACAGGAACGGCAGAAATCAGCGAACGAGTGTATGGGTGCATTGAATGGAATATAATCTCGTCGCTTTCTGCCATTTCTACCATGTGCCCAAGGTACATTACACCAATTCTGCTTGAAATATGGTTTACTACAGAAAGGTCGTGTGCAATAAAAAGATATGTAAGGCTACGTTCTTTTTGCAAATCCTCGAACATATTAACAACCTGTGCCTGAATAGAAACGTCAAGCGCGGAAACTGGCTCGTCACATACAATGAACTGTGGGTTTACTGCGAGAGCGCGGGCAATACCTATGCGCTGTCTTTGACCTCCAGAGAATTCATGCGGATAGCGGTTTGCATGTTCCGTGTTAAGCCCTACAGTAGCAAGCAGCGAGACGATTTTTTCTCTGCGCTCAGCCTTGTTTGCATAGAGTTTATGGATGTCCAATGCTTCTCCAACAATATCACCTACAGTCATACGTGGGTCAAGAGAAGCGTAAGGGTCTTGGAATACAATCTGCATCTTGCGCCTGTATGCGCGCATATCGGCTTTTATGTTGTTCTCGCTGTCAAAAATAACTTCGCCGTCATAAACAATTTTACCAGCAGTCGGTTCTGTAAGTCTCAGTATTGAGCGTCCTGTAGTTGTTTTTCCACAGCCAGACTCTCCTACAAGTCCGAAAGTCTCGCCCTTCTTGATAAAAAAGCTTACATCGTCAACAGCATGCACGATTTTTTTGCTGCCAGCTACAGGAAAATACTGTTTTAGATGCTCAATTTCAAGCAGATTATTATTATTTGAATTGTTCTGGCTCATTATTTTTCTCCCTGTGCTGTTGTTGCTTCTACTTTTGCATCCGCACTACCCATAATCTGTGCTTTCTGTTCCAGCCAGCATCTGCCGTAGTGAATATTTTCGCCTACAGTTGCACCGCCAAGGCTGTCATACTCATTACGTACAGGCGGCGTTTCAAGGCAGATTTTCATACATGAAGAGCAGCGTGGAGCAAAACAGCAGCCTTTTGGACGGTTCAGCAAATCTACAGGCTGACCTTCGATAGGAATCAGTTTTGAATAATCTTTTTCATGGAATTTTGGTATCGAGCGCAAAAGACCGCGAGTGTATTCATGCTGCGGGTTATAGAAAATATCATCAGTTGTGCCGTATTCAACGATTTCACCTGCATACATTACGGCTATATGGTCGCACATGCTTGCGACAACGCCCAAGTCATGCGTAATCATAATGATTCCCATGCCGAGTTTTTTCTTCAATTCTTGCATAAGCTCAAGAATCTGAGCTTGAATCGTTACGTCAAGTGCCGTCGTAGGCTCATCTGCAATAAGAAGCTTTGGCTCGCAGGCAAGCGCGATAGCAATCATAACACGCTGTCTCATGCCTCCAGAAAGCTCGTGCGGATACTGCTTCAAACGCTTGTCAGGCTCGTTGATGCCTACTAAAGTAAGAAGCTCTCTTGCACGGGCTGT
>CADCRJ010000037.1 GCA_902803735.1 uncultured Spirochaetaceae bacterium | reverse complement strand
TTTGAGATGCCGCAAGTAATTTCATATGAGATTGTGCCTGTTGCATCCGCAATTTCCTGTGCACTTTGAAGTGCACCGCTTTCTTTTGGTCCAAAGATGATAGCTTCACTCCATCGCGGAACAGAAGAATTTGCACCCAAGTCTATCATGCACTGATCCATACAGATTCTTCCGCAGATTGGGTATTCTTTGCCGTTTACGGCGATTTTTACTCCAGCCTGCGAGAATCTCCTGAACATTCCGTCTCCGTATCCGATTGTGAGAACACCTATATCAGTAGGCTTCTGTGCCGTCCACGTGTGTCCGTAAGAAATTGACTTTCCTGACTCAAATGGTCTTATCGCAACGATTTTTGAGACTAATGCCATTACAGGCTTAAGCTCTATATCAATGCCAAGTGATTTTAGGTAATCCTGAGTGATGTCTCCTGGATAATAGCCGTATACGATGATTCCTGGACGGCACATATCCAAGTGCATCTCAGGTCTTGCCAATGTGAGCGCAGAATTTGCACAATGACGAATTCCAGGATTTATTCCCGCTGTTTTTACAGAATCGACTGCATGCAAAAAGGCAGCAAATTGCTGCTCCGTATATGCAATGTCTTCTTCTTTTATAGAGTCTGCGGCTGCAAAGTGCGTACACATTCCTCCAAGCCTCAAAACATCAGAAGAATCGATGATTTTTGCAATAGAGACAGCATTCTCTGGCAGACAGCCGATTCGGCCCATGCCTGTATCGACAGCCAAATGAACAGCAAAATTACTTTTGTTCTGGCTGCGGACACATTCTTCTATTTTTTGTATGTATTCGGGGTCAAAGACAAGAGGGGTCAAGTTATTTGAGACCAACTCCGAGATTTCTTCTAAATCACAAAGGCTGAGCACGAGAATAGGAACGCTTATGCCAGCTTCCCTGAGTTCCGTGCCCTCCTCTACTGTAGCAACGGCAAGAAAATCTGCGCCACAGGAAATAGCTTCTTGTGCGCACCTTACAGCACCATGCCCATAAGCATCTGCTTTTACGGCTACGCACATTTTTGAGTCTTTAGAGATTCTTGCACGTATGCTTTTTAGGTTGTGTCTTAAATTATCTATGTAAATTTTAGCAATTGTAGCTCTCATTCGCCTATTGTAGGATTTTGAATTCGATTCTTCAAGGTCTTTTTCATAGAAAATTTAAGTTTATTTTGTTCATTTTTTTCAGCTTTGCTATTGACAAAGCATTAAATCCTACATATTGGTATAAGTTTGAACACAATCTTCCAAGTGCTCTATTTTTATGCCAGCCTGAGCGAACATTTTCATGGAATCTTCTTCGTCATGGTAATGTTTTTCGCACACTACCCGCTTTATGCCACAATTGATAAGAAGCATTGCACAAGTACGGCAAGGAGTCATCTTACAATAAACTGTGCCACCGTCAATGGATATTCCTCGCTTTGCCGCTTGGCAAATTGCGTTCTGCTCTGCATGAACTGTTCTTACGCAGTGCTGAGTGATAGATCCGTCCGCATGAATCATTTTTCTCATAAGATGTCCTGCATCGTCGCAGTGAGGAAGTCCTGCTGGGCTTCCTACGTAGCCAGTCACGAGAATCTGATTATCCCTTGCGATTACGCATCCTGAGCGACCGCGGTCACATGTCGCACGCTTTGCGATTGTGCGGGCCACTTCCATAAAGTATTCGTCCCATGTAGGGCGCACGTATTTTTCGGGCTGTTCTTGATTTTTTTCTTCCAAATTTAACTCCAGATAGTATTCGATATTTCCTTGATACTATATCACTTGAAAGCGTGAAACTTCAACAAAAAAATAAAGCAAACGCCTAGTATTGGCAAAAATCCATTTGACGATTTTCTACGATACAACTATAATTTGAATAATAACTAAAATTGAGGAGTAATCCAAAATGGGAAAGACCATTGCTCAAAAAATTTTTGATGCACATTTGGTAGACAGTCCTTTCTCAGGGACATACGTACTGAAACTTGACAGAGTATTCTGCCATGAGATCACAACACCAGTTGCGATAAACGATCTTGTTGAACGTAAGATGGATCGTGTATTTGACCCGACAAAAATTAAAGCTGTAATTGACCATGTTACACCAGCAAAAGACAGCAAAACAGCAACACAGGGAAAAATCCTACGTGACTGGGCTCGTCGAAATAATGTAAAAGATTTTTTTGACATTGGTGCAAACGGCGTTTGTCATGCTATATTCCCAGAAAAAGGTTTTGTACGCCCAGGATATACAGTAATCATGGGTGATAGCCATACTTGTACGCATGGTGCTTTTGGTGCTTTTGCCGCTGGTGTTGGAACAACAGACCTTGAAGTAGGAATCTTGAAAGGAGTTTGTTCATTTCGTGAGCCAAAATCAATCAAATTCGTATTGAACGGCAAGCTAAAAGAAGGCGTTTATGCAAAAGATGTAATCCTCCATCTTATAGGAAAAATTGGCGTTAACGGTGCGACAAACTGTGTAGTTGAATTTACAGGTCCGATCATTGACAATATGAATATGGAAGAGCGCATGACACTCTGCAACATGGCTATTGAAGCTGGTGGCACAAGTGGAATCTGCTTCCCTGACGAAAAGACCGTAGACTATCTTTGGGAATTTATCAAAGACGAGTACGGAACAAAAGAAGCCGCTCTTGCAGACTATGCAAAATGGCGTGATGATGACGACGCAACTTATGAGAAAGTGTATACATTAGACCTCTCTGACCTTGAGCCAGTATGTACAATCAACTATAAACCGGATCAAATCAAGAAGATTTCTGAGATGAAAGGTACAAAGGTTGATCAGGTTTATATCGGCTCATGTACAAATGGTCGTATCACAGACCTTAGAGTTGCTGCTGCTGTTCTTAAGGGGCATCACCTCGCTGACGGTGTTCGTGGTATTGTTTCACCTGCTACGCCTAAAATTTACAAAATGGCAATGGATGAGGGGCTTCTTGACATTTTCGTAGATGCAGGTTTCTGTGTTACAAACCCAACTTGCGGTGCTTGTCTTGGAATGAGCAACGGCGTTCTTGCAGAGGGTGAGGTTTGTGCTTCTACAACAAACCGCAACTTTAACGGACGCATGGGAAAAGGTGGCATGGTACATCTTATGAGCCCAGCTTCTGCAGCTGCTACTGCAATTGCCGGAACAATTACTAATTCTGTCCTGTATAAGGGCTAATGCTGGTATAACGCCAGCAGAAAATGCACGATAGAAATCTCGATAAAAATCGAAATAAAGGAGTCTAACATGAAAGCATTTGGTGGTCCGGTTCTGTTTCTCGACCGTTCTGATATCAACACGGACGAGATTATTCCCGCAAAGTATCTTACGGAAATCTCAAAGCAGGCACTGAAACCTTATCTGCTTGAAGACCTTAAGCTTGATGGCTTTGATGCAAAAAGGGATGTTTCTGGAAAGCGTGTAATCATAACACGTGAGAACTTTGGTTGTGGTTCAAGCCGAGAGCATGCACCTTGGGCACTTGAAGTAAACGAAATTTACACGGTAATTGCGCCGAATTTCGCACGTATCTTCAGGCAGAATATGTATAACTGTGGTCTGCTTGCCCTTGATATGCCGAAAAAAGACATCGATGATATGTTCCGAAGTTTCGGTGACAAAGAAACTGAGTGCAAGATTGAGCAAAAAGAAGACGGTACATGGAAAGTCAAGCTCATTGCTGGAAGTTTCTCAAAGAGTTATGTATTCAAACTTGAAGGATTTGAGAAAGCCTTGATTGAAAATGAAGGCTGGATTGGATACGCAGAGTCAAAATACTAAAATATAAAAGGGGCTGTTAAAAAAACAGCCCCTTTCTACTTAGGAACCGTTTATGTGGAATTATAACCTTGTCCTTCCGAATTTTGTTTTATTAGCAACTTTTCTTGTTTTTTATTTCTCAAAGCCAAGGCTTCCTTTAAGACAGAACAAAACGTTCCTTAAAATATTATTGCTTGAGATATCCTTAATATTTGTAGGTCTTTTTTCTTCTTTCTGCAGCGAGCAGAATGGTCATTTTTCGTTACGATATCTGAGAGTTATAAACACTATTTATTTTGTACTCTTTTTGATGAGATCGTTCTATTTTTTTATTTTTACCATAGATGTACTGAAACTTCGCAATTCAAACAAGGGTTTTCTTTATTATGTGTATATGTCTGTGTTTGTAGTGTCTATGTTTATTGCGATCTCGAATCTTTTTACAAACACAATATTTGCGATAACTGAGCGAGGATATTCATCTTGGCGTTTTTATGACTTAATTTATGTATTCTCGCTGTTTTATATACTTTTGGCATTTATACTTATAATTTCTAATAGAGCAAAATTACGGCGAAGTTTTTTTATAACGGCTTTGACCTTTAACGCCATTCTTTTTGTTGGATATATAGTCCGAAAGCTTTTTCCATATTATCTTATAATGGACAGCTTCTGTATTCTTGCAATTATTATAATTTATATGACTTATGAAAACCCGTTATTGCACATAGAAAGCCGTTCTGGAGTATTTAATAAAAATGCTCTGACCGATACCTTTGCAGAAATGCGTAATTCTGAGACTCAGCTTATTTTTTCATTTGTAATACACAATTATAATGAAATGCGAGAAATCTATAGCGGACCGCAGATTGACAGGGGACTATCTCTAATAGGTGAATTTTTGCATACATTGTATCCTTACCTTTCTTTGTTTTACGCGAATAACGGTATGTTCGTAATTCTCGGAAAGGACGGCTCTTTGTGTGACAACCTTATGGATGAGATTGATACTCGCTTTACAATGCCTTGGCAGGGCGAGCACAAGGTTGAGTTATATCTTGACGTAGGATTTGTCCAAGTAGAGCCAGGACTTAAAATCAAAAATCCAGATTTACTCACAACGGCTTTATTCTCGGCACTTTCAAACGTAAGTACCGTTGACGGTGCAAGCGTAATAATTACTGGTGAGACAATAAATGCCATAGAGCACACAACGGAAATAAAGCGTTCTGTAGAAAGGGCTGTTGAGCATGATGCCGTGGAGCTGTTCCTGCAACCTCTTGTTGAAGCTAAGACTAGAAAACTTGTAGGTGCTGAAGCTCTGGCAAGAATACGCAGTTCAGATGGCGAGCTTTTGCAGCCGTCGTCTTTTATCCCGATAGCAGAAAAAAATGGTCGTATAAGCATTTTAGGCGAGCAAATGTTTGAACGAGCCTGTAAGTTCGTGCATGACCATGACATAAAGGCTCTTGGTTTGAACTGGATAAACGTGAACCTCTCGCCTATCCAGTTTTTGCGCCGTGATTTGAGCGAGAGCTTTCTGACGATTCTGAACCGCTACGGTGTTTCTGCCGACAAAATCCACCTTGAAATTACCGAGGAGTCAATGGTTGATTATGCCCTTCTCAACAAGCAGATTGCAAATATGAAAAGGCAGGGCTTCCATTTTGTTCTTGATGACTATGGCAAAGGGTATTCAAATGTAACAAGATTAAAACGCTTCCCGTTCATTAATGTAAAAATTGACATGGAACTTGTCTGGGACTTTTTTAAGCTCCAAGATGACATACTTCCTACGTTAGTGCAAACTTTTAAGAAAATGAACTTCTCAATTACGGCTGAAGGCATAGAAAATGAAGAAATGGCTGTAGCAATGGAAAATATAGGTTGCGACTACCTGCAAGGATTTCTTTTCTCTCAGCCACTTACAGTTGATGACTTTGTGAAAAAATATTCAAAGACTTGAGATGTTATGCTCACGCGAAAGCAACATACGGTATTTCAGTTTTTCTGCGGTATTTTCTGAGCTTGCACCAAAAAGAATTTCGCAATCACTTTCACAATATGGCTCAATTGAGTCAATAGCCTCTTTTACCTCGTTCATGGCTGAGTTCGCACAGACAAATAGAAGCATCGCCGTAATTTTTCTCTCTCCAGTTTTTGCAATATTTATTAATTCCGAAAGAGAGTCAGCCTCAAAGTATTTGGGAGATTTTTCATCGAAGCATTTATCGATGTCATATTTCTCAATATGAACAAGATTGTTATAAAGTACATCGTGAAGCAGCCTGTCACTCTTGGAGACGTTTTTATCTGGCTCATTGAAGTCTCTCTTTTCGTTTGTTTCATTGGAAATGTCCGTAACATCGACAAAATCAATATCAAAATTGTTCATAATCCCCTTCTTTTGCTATTTTATGGTTTCAAAAAATAAGGCGCACCGAAAACTTCGCCGCGCCTTAAGTTTATAGGAGAATGGCTAAAAATTAAACCTAGTTAAGCTTAAAACGAAGTACGTTCCAGCTTGC
>CADCRJ010000036.1 GCA_902803735.1 uncultured Spirochaetaceae bacterium | reverse complement strand
GCGTGCCGTAGGGCGAAGCGCGGAAGCCTTTTTTTCGGGATTGAGCACATTCGTTGTCGTGCTCATTTGGGTTCCCGCTGGGAGTTGATTTCTGAAACTCGACATTCGATCAAGTGGCTAATTTGCAAGGCTGCAAATTACATCAACACATTTTTCGATTCCTATAACAGAGGAATAAAGGCATACGTCATAATACTTTGCAACACCAAACTCCGTATTCGTAAAGTATGCACAGTATTTTTGTCTGGCTTTGTCAATTTTTTGAAGGTGTGCCATGATTTTTTCTTCTGTCATGTCCCTCATTTTGTCTGCTTTTAGGTATTTTACACGCCATACAGGATTTGCACTTATAAAAACATGAAGCGTATTGTCATATTCAGCAAGAATTGAATTTGCGTTTCTTCCGACAATTACACATTTTCCTTTCTCGGCAAATTCGCGGATTACATTTTTCTGGGCCAGATAAAGCTTTTCATCCAAAGGTGAGCTGTACAAATTAAAAAGACTCTGTCCAAATCCAAATCCGTGCAACAGATTCTCATCGATTTTCATCGCTTCATCTGGAGTCAAGTTTGCCTTGCGGGCGGTTTTAAAAATCAAATCCTTGTCGTAATATTCAAAACCAAGACGTTCCGCAACCATTTTTCCGATTGTACCGCCAGCAGACCCGAATTCTCGGCTTATAGTGATAATCTTTTTCATCTTTTGCCTCCAAATCTGATTGTCCTAGAGAACTTTTTCCAAGAAGCTCTTAGTTCTGTCCTGTTTAGGATTTTTGAGAACTTCTTCAGGTGTGCCTTGCTCAATGATGTAACCGCCATCCATAAAGATAATGCGGTCTGCCACTTCGCGGGCAAAACCCATTTCGTGTGTAACGACGACCATTGTCATTCCACCCTTTGCAAGCTCCTGCATAACAGAAAGAACCTCGCCAACCATTTCTGGGTCAAGGGCTGATGTCGGCTCGTCAAAGAGCATGATAGACGGATTCATTGCAAGGGCGCGGGCAATGGCAACACGTTGCTTTTGTCCGCCAGAAAGCTGTTGCGGATAGGTGTCTGCTTTTGATTCAAGTCCAACTCTGGCAAGCAATTTGAGCCCTGTCTGGCGGGCTTCTTCCTTTGACATTTTTTTTAGCTCGACAGGAGCAAGCATAATGTTCTGCAAAACTGTCATATTAGGAAAAAGGTTGAAGTGCTGGAACACCATTCCTATATTCTCACGAGCTTTGTTGATGTTGATTTTTTTGTCGCTGATATTCTCGCCGTTTACGATTACGGTTCCTGCGGTAATTTCCTCAAGACGGTTCAAGCAGCGAAGAAATGTGGACTTTCCGCTTCCAGAAGGTCCGATTACAACAACGACTTCACCTTCGTTAATATCGATATTTATGTCTTTTAGAACATCTAGCTGTCCGAATGATTTTTTTAGGTTTTCTACGTGGATTTTACTGTTGGTCATTTAGTTTAATCCTCCTTTCAATTTTTTTAGCTATTTTACTGAGGGTAACAATAACAATCATGTACATTATTCCTACGATTGCCCAAGACTGAAGACTCTTGAATGTGTTGCCTGAAATTGTTTTACCCATGTTCGTAAGTTCTGGATAGCCAATAACAGACAGAATCGAGGTATCTTTGAGTGTAATTATGAACTGATTGATGATTGACGGAATCATAACACGGAAAGCCTGCGGCAAAATTACTTTTCGCATGCTCACGCCATAGCTGAGACCAAGGGAGCGGCTTGCTTCCATTTGTCCTTTATCAATGCTCTGAATTCCTGCACGGAAAATCTCTGCCATATAAGCTCCGCAGTTCATTGCAAGAGCGATTGTTCCCGCTTGAAGAGCTGGCAGACGGAAATTGTTTACGCCCATTATTCTGAATGCCTGTGGCACTCCAAAATAAATAAAGTATGCAAGGACGATGAGCGGAACGCCACGGATGGCATCAACATAAACTGTACCTACAATATTTAAGGTTTTGTTTCGACTCACGTTGCACAGGGCAAAAATCAGACCGATGACCATAGCAAAAACAAGTGCTAGAAGTGTCAGTATTAACGTATAGCCCAAAGATTGAAGGAGCATGCTCCAATAAACCTGGAAGATTTGTAACATTTGGAAATTCTCCTAAGAGTGCCGACAAGCAATCTCAATTTTTAATTAGACTTGTTCAAAAAAACTAGCTATAAAGCAAAGTAAGCTTAAGAACACTTTCATTATATAATATTAGAAAAGTAATAAACAGTATTTGAATGAAAACTTCGGAATAAAAAAAGCCAGTTTTGACATGCAAAACTGGCTTGCTGGAAAAATTAAAGGCATCCCTAAAAACTCAAAATTTGGATGTTTTTAGAGTCAACTTTGAAACTTATTTAAGGTATTTGTCCAAAATCTGCTGATATTTTCCGTTAGCTTTGATATTTGCAAGACCTTTGTTGAACATATCAAGAAGCTCCTGATTTGCTGTGTTCATGATTGCAAAGCCGTATGGAGCACCGTCGCTTTCCATACCTTCTGGGATTTTAAGACCGATTTTTGCAGTCTTGATGTTGTCAGCCATGATAGGAGTGTCCTCACAGCAAGCTGCTGAGTTTCCGAGAATTACGTCCTGATACATCGTTGGAGAATCTTCAAATACTGTTACTTTGAATCCGTATTTATCTTTGAGGCTGTTTGCAAAATCCATACCAGCAGTTCCATTCTTAACTGCAACTGTCTTTCCATTCAAATCCTCGAATTTTGAGATAGTGCTGTCTTTTGCAACGACAAAAGTCTGTGTAGCGTTAAAATATCCCTCTGAGAAAATCCAGCCAGAATCAATGCGGCTCTGTTTGATTGTAGCACCAGCGATAAGAGCGTCTGCCTGTCCAACCTGAACAGCTGCAACACCTGCATCCCAGCCCAAAGACTGCAAATCATAAGAGAATCCCTGATCCTCTGCGATAGCTGCGAGCAAATCAACGTCGATACCTACAAATTTGTTTTCCTCGTTAGTAAATTCAAAAGGACGGAATACAGTATCTGTGGCAATAATCCATACCTTTCCATTTGCCTTTGTTGTTTTTGATTTTGCATTATTGCAAGAGCAGAGAAGAACTAGCAATGCGAGAAGTGCCAAACCAAGTTTTTTCATTTTTTTATCCTCCAAAAAAATTTTATAAAAGTTTATTAAAATTGTTTGCTATGTGCAAGTATAAATTTTGACAGAATTTGACTATTGCAAAAGAAATTTTGATGTAATAGGTTGTTTATTGTAAACTTATATTGATAAAATTAGGTTGACAATTTGAAATCAGATTTATACACTTGTTTTCGTTCGATTTTAGAGGTGAACTGTGTTCAGCATAAAAATGCGCTCAAGTTTGGGCGGAAAAAATGGCAAAGGCGGAAAGCACATTTCTGGGGCGGAGCGAATTGTTCAGGAATCTGATGTAGAAAGAATAGTTTTGGCTCTGCTTGAACGCGCAAGAAGTCATCAGCGCGGAAAAGCTGATTTTATAAACGTGAAAATTCATGAAATAAGCGAGGAGCAGGCAACCCGCACAAAACTTCTTCCTGTTTATTCATACAAAAGCACTTCAAAAGAAGATGGCAGGCTTTTTGCCCGAAATGAGCTTGTGAGAATCGGGGTTTCTCCGCTGGCTGTAGAAAAAGCCTTTCTCGCTCTGGAGAGCCTTTCTGATTCAATGCGGGGAGCTATGATTCTGAATTCCGTCACAGGCGAGCGGATGGACTGTTTTGGCGAGAGGGGAGTGCGTTGCTCCAATATGGATGTTGCACTAAGCAAAGATTACGAAGAAAGACTTTCTGCACTCGGACTTTCAGGTGAGCATGTAAGGGAAGCTCTTGTTCTGGCCTCAAAGGTGGCATCCTGCAAAGGAACTGTCGCGGAGCTTTGCTGGTCTGATGACCCCGATTATGTTACAGGCTATGTTTCTTCGCCAAAATTCGGTTACTGTAGAATTTCTGTTATGAAGGAGCTTGGCGATTTTATCGGTGGCAGGGTATTTTTTGTGGAGCCCGAAACAGATTTGGAAAACTACATTGATTATTTGCAAAATAAAGTTGTGCTGGTGGAAGTATGAGCAAAAATCTTTTTATTACTGGAACTGGAACCGATGTTGGAAAGACCTTCGTGTCGGCTCTTATCGTTAAAAAACTTGCTTCAAAGGCCAAATCTGGCTATTACAAGGCAGCCATGAGCGGTAACATTCGTGACAAAAACGGAAATCTTATCCCAGGAGATGCAAAATTTGTAAAAGATGTTTCTGGAATAGGGCAGAGCCTTGAATCAATGTGCCCTTATGTCTATGAAAATGCCTATTCGCCTCATCTGGCTTCAAGAGTCGAGGGAAATCCGGTTTCAATGGAAGTTGTTGAGCGTGGATTTCTTGCGTTGCAAGACGAATTTGATTATTTGACCGTTGAAGGAAGCGGAGGAATACTCTGCCCAATTGACTATGACAAATCATGTAAAAGACCGCACATTTTTCTGGAGGATGTAATTCAAAATCTTCACCTCAGCTCTATTATCGTAGCCGATGCAGGTCTTGGAACAATAAACTCCCTTGTTCTTACGGCAAATTACATGACATCAAAAAATCTTGGCATAAAAGGAATCATTTTTAACCACTTTCACAAAGGAAACATTATGCAGGAAGACAATATCTACATGTGCGAGAAGATGACAGGGCTAAAAACGCTTGCTTTGGTTAGTGATGGAGACAAAGATTTGGACATGGATTTTGAGACTTTGGCAGGACTTTACGAATGAAAATTTCAAGAATCAATGAAAATCTTCTTGCTATAAAAAAAAGCGAAAATTTTCGCTCTGTAAGTGATTTGAGGATGATTTCTGCAACGCGCGGAATCGATGGGCAGGGAAAAGAATACGTTGTTTTTTCATCAAACAATTATCTTGGGCTTACCCACGAAAAATCCGTAATCGAAGCGGCAAAGGCAGCAGCCGTTTTTGGAACAGGTTCAACAGGTTCCAGGCTTACAAGCGGCTCTTCTTTTGAGCTGTCTCTTCTTGAAAGAAATCTCGCCGCTTTCAAGCACTCAGAAGCAGCCCTTGTTTTCAATACTGGTTACATGACAAATCTTGGAGTCCTTTATGCGCTCGCGGACAGGTCTTCTGTAATTTTTTCAGACCGACTGAATCATGCTTCAATAATTGACGGATGCAGAATATCCGGGGCTAAAGTCGTAGTTTATGAGCATAATGACATGAAATCGCTTGAAAGGCTTCTTGAAAAAACTCCAGTCCCAGCCGATGGTCAGCGTTTTGTCGTGACGGACGGAGTTTTCAGCATGGATGGAGACATTGTAGATTTACCGGGCTTACTTAATCTCAAAGAAAAATTTGACTTCTGCCTGATTGTTGATGATGCCCATGCTCTGGGTGTAATAGGAAAAACAGGCAGGGGAACAGCCGAACATTTTGGGATAACTGACGGAATAGACCTGCAAATCGGAACTTTGAGCAAGGCGCTTGCCGCTGAGGGAGGTTATGCTTCCTGTTCAAAAGAAATCCGTGACTATCTTGTGAATAAAGCCCGTCCTTTTATATTTTCGACTTCGCTTCCTCCTATGGTTGCCGCAGCCGCAAATCAGGCTTTGTCTGTTCTTTCGGATTCTTCTAAGGGACTTGCCCTTATGGAAAAACTACGGGAAAACACAAAATTGATGCGCTCTCTTTTAGAAGAAGCAGGTCTTCCAATCGTGCAGGGAAGCACGCCCATAATTCCGATTCTGACAGGAAGCTCTCAAAAAGCACTGAAGTTTGCAAGCCTTTGCCGCGAAGCCGGAGTGATGCTATGTGCAATAAGACCGCCTTCCGTTCCTGAAGGAACTTCCCGCATAAGGCTTACTGTTACGGCAGCCCACTCGCAGGAAGAAATAGAAAAATCAGCCTTAATAATGAAGGAAATCTGGAGGAAAATATGATCTGGTATCCGTATGCGCAGATGAAAAATCTTAAAACGCCATACAAAATAATCGATGCGGAAGGAGTTTACCTAAAAACAGCAGACAAGAATCTGATTGATTCAATTTCTTCATGGTGGTGCATGATTCACGGCTACAAGAATCAGGAACTGAACCAAGCCATGAAGAATCAGATTGACAAATTTTCCCACTGTATGCTGGCAGGACTCAGCCACGACCCTGTGGAAAAACTTTCCGAAAAACTTGAAAGCTATCTTCCGGGAGATTTGAACTATTACTTTTTTTCTGACTCAGGAAGCGTGGGCGTTGAAGTAGCTCTCAAGATGGCAATGCAGTTCAACAAAAACCGCGGACAAAACAGAAAAAAAATTCTTGCCCTAAAAAATGCCTACCACGGCGACACATTTATGACAATGGCGGTGGGTGATGATGAAGATTATCACAGCGCATTTCCTAAAAATCCAGACGTGATTCATATTCCGACACAAATTCCAGACCTTGAAAAAGCTTTCTGCGATTTTGGAGAGCAGCTTTCATGCTTCATTGTGGAGCCTCTTTTGCAAGGTGCCGGCGGAATCAGAATGTATGATATTTCATTTTTAAAAAGGGCCAGGGAACTTTGCGACAAATACGATGTCGTTCTGATTTTTGACGAAGTTGCAACAGGATTTGGACGAACAGGAAACCGATTCGTGTCAGACTTGGTTCTGCCAGACATTCTGGTGCTCGGAAAAGCACTTACCGGCGGATATATAGGCCATGCGCTAACCGCCGCAAGCAAAAAAATCTTTGACGGTTTTTACGGCGACTCTCAGGATTTGGCTTTTATGCACGGCCCGACATTCATGGCAAATCCGGTAGCCTGCGCACTTGCCCTAAAGTCCATCGAGATTTTTGAGCGGGAAGACTACATTTCTAAAATAAAGAAAATTGAAAAAATTGCTAAACGTGAACTTTTGGGCTTTGAAGACCCACGAATTGCCGACATTCGTGTAATGGGAGGCGCTTTCTGCATAGAAGTGAAAAAAAGCGAAACCCTCAAAGGATTCCCGGAATTTGCTTACAAGCGCGGAATCTTTGCCCGGCCATTTGTCCGTTACATGTACGGAATGGTTCCATACATTATTACAGAAGAAGAGCTTGTACGGATAACAGACACCATGAAGGCTTGGTTTCGTGAAAGAGTAGAAATCCTGTAAACTAAAATGAATAAAAATGCTAGAATCAACTCATGGGAATGAGAAGATTATTTATTATTAGAAAAGATCTGCATCTTTCGGCTGGAAAGCTTGGTGCTATGGTCGCTCATTGTGCTGAGGGGTACTGGATTTCTCTTATTAGAAAAAATATTACGGAGCAAGACTCAAAAATTCACGCTTCATTTGATATTGAGCGTGAAATTTACGATGACTACCTGAACGGCAGAATTACCAAAACAATTTGTGAAGCCAGAAATTTAAATAAGCTGATGCAAGCCCGTGATAAGGCATTGGAGCTAGGACTTGTAGAAAATCAGGATTTTGGAATGATAAACGACGCGTGCCTTACAGAGCTGACTCCAGAATGGGTAGACGAGAATGGAGAAGGTCGTTGTACCGTAGGAATATGGTTCAAGCCGCTAAAAGACGAAGTTGCTCATGATATTAGCAGAAAGTATCAGTTATATAGGGACTAGCAGATAAAATTAACGAATAAATGGAGAATAGTAACATTATGGAAGAATTTTATATCGATTGTGATGGGATTCGGCTTCATTCAAAGTTGGATAGACCCGCTGGTTTGGAAAGATGTCCACTTTGCATTTTGATTCATGGATTTACGGGGCATATGGAAGAGCCTCATATCATAGCGGTGCAGAAAGCAATGAATGATTCTGGTGTTGCCGTTCTTCGTGTGGAAATGTTCGGCCATGGAAAAAGCGATGGCGAATTTAAGAATCATACAATCTATAAATGGGTGACAAACGCTCTTGCTGTCGTAAAATATGCTAAATCGCTGGACTTTGTGACAGAGCTTTATATAAGCGGGCATTCGCAGGGCGGATTTTTAACAATGCTGATTGCTGGTATGTGTCCAGAGGCTTTTAAAGCGATAATTCCGTTGTCACCAGCATGGTGTATTCCTGACGATGCAAGAAACGGCTTAATGCTTGGTAATAAATTCGATCCGAATCATATTCCTGAAACAATTGTTTCAGATGACTGGGAACTTTCTGGGGATTATGTACGCGTTGTGCAGACAATTCATGTGGAAGATGAGATTGCCAGATATGATGGCCCTGTTTTTATCATTCATGGTGATAAAGATGAGATAATTCCATATTCATACGCTGTAAAGGCTCAGAAGCTTTATAAGAACGCGGTTCTTGTAACGATTGAGGACGACGACCACTGCTATACGAAACATCTTGATAAGGTATCTGTAGCAATAAGAAAGTTCTTTTCAAAATAAAATCATACAAAAAGGGGCCGCCCAAAAAGTATTGGACAGCCCCTTTTGACTGAACGCCTAAGCTTTACGTTTATCTAGTCAGTTTTCTGTATACAGTCTTGTGAGGAACGTCATCGTCAATTCCAAGAACGTTCTTTCTCCATTCTACATAATCGCTCCAGCTGCCTTCGACAAAGTGAACTTCGCTGTTGTTCTCAAATGCAAGAATATGAGTACAGATTCGGTCAAGGAAGTAGCGGTCATGGCTGATTACCATTACAACGCCTGCAAACGATGCGATAGCCTCTTCGAGAGAGCGGGTCGTGGTAATATCAAGGTCGTTGGTCGGTTCGTCCAAAAGAAGGACGTTTCCTGCTTCTTTGAACATCATGCCCATGTTAAGACGGTTTTTCTCACCACCAGAAAGAACAGAAATCTTTTTGTTCTGCTCTGCCGAGTTGAAGTTGAACCATGAGCAGTAAGCGTGTGCGTTTATTTCACGGACTGCGCCGTTAACAGGTCTGCCCTTTTCGTCCACGGCTCCGAGTTTTACAAGGTCGCTGCCACCTGAGAGCGTCTCGTAGATAGTCTTGTTCGGATCAAGCTTGCTCCTCATCTGGTCTACGTAAACGAGCTTTACAGTACTTCCGATTTTAAGCTCTCCAGAATCAGGTTTTTCTTCGCCCTGTGTACCGTCATGCATCTCAACTTTTTGTCCTGCAGCAGTCGCAATCATCTTAAAGAGGGTGGTTTTTCCGGCTCCGTTTGGTCCTACAATGCCAACTACAGCACCTGCAGGAATATGGAAGTCAAGATTTTCAAAGAGAACCTTGTCATCAAAGGTTTTTGTGAGTTTTTCTGCATCAATTACGGAAGAACCCAATCTTGGACCTGCAGGAATGGAAATCTGAGTATCTTTAAGCTGCACTCGCTTTGATTCTTCTGCGAGAAGGGCTTCGTACTTGGTAATATGTTCCTTATGCTTTGCCTGTCTGCCTTTTGCACCTGCATGAATCCATTCAAGCTCTTCCTGCATCTCTCTTCTACGAACAGAAGCCTGTTTTTCTTCAAGGGCAAGGCGTTTTTCCTTTGCCTCAAGCCATTCTGAGTAGTTGCCTTTGAATGGGTAGCCTTCGCCCCTGTCCATTTCAAGAATCCAGCCGGCAACGTTGTCAAGGAAGTAGCGGTCGTGCGTAATAGCGATGATAGTTCCTGGATAGTCTTTCAAGTGGCGTTCAAGCCATGCTACGGTTTCTGCGTCAAGGTGGTTTGTAGGCTCATCAAGAAGCAGGATGTCTGGCTTTTGCAGCAAAAGACGGCACAATGCAACACGGCGGCGTTCACCACCAGAGAGCACGTCTACAACTTGGTCTGCTGGCGGGCAGCGGAGCGCGTCCATTGCAAGCTCAAGATTTGCGTCAAGATTCCATGCGTCTGTCGCATCAAGCTTTTCTTGAATTTCTGCTTGGCGAGCACAAAGCTTGTCAAAATCTGCGTCTGGGTCGCCAAATGCTTCGTTTACTTTGTCAAATTCTGCGAGAAGGTCTGTGATTGGCTTTACACCTTCTTTTACGATTTCCATTACTGTTTTTCCTGGTTCCAAATAAGGCTCCTGTTCCAAATAGCCCATTGAGTAGCCAGGAAGAAGCTTTGTCTCACCTGTGTAGTCTGTATCTTTTCCGGCAAAAATCTTGAAAAGAGATGATTTTCCGGCACCGTTCTCGCCGATAACACCAATCTTTGCACCATAGTAGTATGAGATTGAAATATCCTTTAAAACGACTTTAGTTCCATAAGAGCGTGAGACTCTGTCCATTGTATAGATGATTTTTTTGTCGTCGAATGTTTTTGCCATAAATTGCTTATACTCCGTTTGTGTGTTGTATTCTCTTGCTTTTAGTATAGTGGAAGCTCGTGATTTTGAAAACAGTTGTAGAAAGTTGTTAGCGATTTTTACACAAAAGTGCCTTGTCTTGACATATATTTATTGTGGCGTTTTATAAAAATATAACTAGCCACAAGGAGTATTTATGACAAAAGTTTTGATTTGTGGCAGTCGCTCAATTACGGATGAATCTTGGATTTTTGAGCAGATCGACGCATTTATAAGGGATTATAAGCTTGATATGGGGTCTCTTACAATAATCGAGGGTGGAGCTAAAGGCGTGGATTCTGTTGCTGGCAAATGGGCAGAGAATCATGGCGTTCAGAAGGAGGTTCATAAAGCTGATTGGGCTAGATATGGCAGAGGTGCTGGTCACAGACGTAATGCAGATATGGTTCTTTCTGCTGACATGGTACTTATTTTATGGGATGGAATTTCTAAAGGAACTCGGAATGACATTGATCTTTGTAAAAAACACTTAAAGACATATAAAATCGTTGTTAAAGAGAAATAATCTAACACAAATTTCAAATTTTTTTGTTTTTTAAATAAAAAAACTG
The DNA here is from genome assembly GCA_902803735.1 of uncultured Spirochaetaceae bacterium. Taxonomy (GTDB): domain Bacteria; phylum Spirochaetota; class Spirochaetia; order Treponematales; family Treponemataceae; genus Treponema_D. The sequence continues at coordinate 11,120 of CADCRJ010000036.1, read as the reverse complement.
TACCTAAAATAAAAAACGGTATATACTAAATTAATCTTTAGTTATTAATTGCTACATATTTATTTAAAAGGAGTAATTTTTATGGCACTTAAAAAATCTTATTCTAAAGATAAAAAGACTTGCAATGTTACATTTACTGTAACAGCTGAGGCTGCTAATGGAGCAAAAGAAATAACTGTTGCTGGAGATTTCAACAGTTGGAGCAGTAAAGAAACACCTCTTAAAAAAGGTAAAGACGGATCATTCTCTGTAAAAATTCCTCTTGAAGCAGGAAAAGAATATCAGTTCCGATATCTTATTGACGGTGCTCGCTGGGAAAATGACTGGGCTGCTGACAAATATATTCCAGCTCCATTCAGCTCTACAGACAACTCTGTTGTAATCTGCTAGGCTAAATCTAACATCAAAGTCAATTAAAAAAAATAGCGCAGTAATTTTTACTGCGCTATTTTTTTATGGCATGTGGATTATTTCTCTTGGTTTTGCGCCGTTTGCGGGACCAACAATTCCTCGTTCTTCCATTTCTTCAACGAGTCTTGCTGCCCTGTTGTAACCTATCTTAAGCCTTCGCTGGAGGTAACTTGCACTTGCTTTTCCTGCTTGTAGTACTATCTGCAAGGCTTGGTCATAAAGCGGGTCTTCTCCTTCGTTGAACATATTGCCACTGCCTTCTTCCTCCTCATCCTCGTCAACGAATATTTCATCGTCTATGTAATCAGGCTCTCCAAAGGTTTTTACATATTCAACGACATTCTCAACCTCATTGTCACTTACGAGCGTTCCCTGAATTCGGGTAGGGAATGGGTCTGTTGCACTTGCATAGAGCATGTCTCCCTTGCCCAGCAGTTTTTCTGCACCAGTCTGGTCAATGATGATTCGGCTGTCCATTTTTGAGGCAACCATGAAGGCAATTCGGCTTGGAATGTTTGCCTTGATAAGCCCTGTGATTACATCGATTGACGGTCGCTGTGTCGCAAGTACAAGGTGAATACCAACTGCACGGCTCATAGCTGCAAGTCTCGCGATTGTCTGCTCCAGTTCCTTGCCTGTTGTTGCCATCAAATCTGCAAATTCATCGATTACGACGACAATGTACGGCAATTTTTCAGTTGCAATGTGACGCTCCTGAATTCTCTTGTTGTAAGAAATAATATCCCTTACGCTCATTCCGTCAAGCAATGCATAGCGGCGTTCCATCTCGCAAAGGCAATATTGTAGCGCTTGCAACGCTTTCTTTGGCTCTGTGATTACAGGCGTGAGCAGGTGCGGAATGTCGTTGTAAAGCTTTAGCTCAACTATTTTAGGGTCAATTAGAACGAGCTTAACTTGCTGAGGGCTTCGTTTGTACAAAATAGAAAGCAGCATTGTATTTACACAGACAGACTTTCCGGCTCCAGTTGAACCCGCAATAAGCAGGTGTGGTGTTTTTGCCAAATCTATAAGCTTTGGTTCGCCTGAAATATCTTTACCAAGAATGACTGGAACTGCCATTTTATCAAAGGCTGGCAATTCTGCGTCAATAATTTCCTTAAAGCTTACAATTGAACGCTCTCTGTTTGGAACTTCAATACCAACAGCGTGCTTGCCCGGTATTGGAGCGACAATACGGACGGAACTTGCGGCAAGCCGTAGGGCTATGTTGTCCTGCAATGCAACGATTCTGCTCAGTTTTACGCCGGGAGCCGGAAGAATCTCAAACATAGTGACTACAGGTCCTTTGCAGATACCTGTAATTTCGGCTTCAATTCTGAACTCGTTCAAAGTTTGCTTGAGTTCATCTCCAGCATGGCGTGTCTCGTCGTCAATAATCCAGTAATTGCCATCAGGGTAAGAGTTCAGCAAGCCCTCGGTCGGAATCTTGTATGGACCTCGACGTAGTGGCTCTGTATGTGTCTCGGAAGATACTATTTCTTGGCTTTGCTCTGAAATCTCCTCGTCTTGCTCGGATTCATCAAAATCATCATCTTCTGCTTCGTCGTCGTCTTCATCGTCAGCATAAGGAGTGCCGTTTGCATCAACTATCGGTTTTGCAGTAGGGTCAAACTGGTAATTTGCAAATTGAGGATTTGCAAATTGAGGATTTGCAAATTGCGAATCTTCAGTTCGCGAATTTTCTGATGAATCTGCATCTTCATCATCAGGTTCATCAGAAAGCTCTTCTTCCTCGATTATTTCTGTGTCATCAAATGCTGCCGAGACATCAGGAACTTCATCCTCTTCGTCTTCGTCAAAATCGCTGTCTTCATCATCTTCTGATTCAAATTGGTCAGAAGATTCTATCTCTACAGGGGTTTCTTGCATTTGTTCAGATTCATCAGTATCTACATCATCATCTTCTGCTGCGACAGCAAACTCATCAGTCGATTCCTCTTCTGTAGAATCGTTGTCGTCGATGTAGGTTTCGTCTTCTTCAAGCTCGCTGTCTTCTGTTGAAATCTCAGGTTCTTCAGGCTCTGTGACTTGCTCCATAAGCGGCTCTTCTGAGTCGTCTCCAAGTACTGGCTCGCCGACTGACTCAGGAATCTCATTCTCTGGATTCTTGAAATAGCCATGTTCCCTAAGAACAGGATTCTCGGCTGCATCTTCCTTCATTCTGTTGAATACGTCGTCAAGCTCCTTGCTGCGGTTAGCCTCAACCTCTGTATTTGTGACAGGAGCTTCTTCTTGTGCAGGTGTTTCTTCCGTTTCTACAGGTTCCGCAGAATCTTGAACAGTAGTTATTGGCTCTTCCTCTGCGGGCTTGTCTTCAACAGGTATGCCTTCTGCGTCCATATCAATATCATAGAAATCATCGTCAAAATCAGCAACTTCATCATCTTCGCTTACAAAATCTACATAAGCTGAGTCATCAATGTCTTCGTCAAATTCCTCTGCAAAAGACTCGTCAAGGGAATCATCATCTTTAAAATCAGAGGCAAGAGAATCTGTGTCTTCTTCTGTAACAGATGCTTCTTCGGCTACTTCTGGCACAGATTCTTCTGCAGCCGGATTTTCGTCAGGGGTTTTAATCTGCTCTGCTGGTTGTTCCTCTTTTATTGAAGAAACAGCTTTCTGTGCAATGTCTTCAAGGTTTACGCCATTTTCTGCGAGCTTTTCAGCCTCTTCAACGGACAGTTCTGTAACGTCTATATTCTGGTCTGGCTCAAGCACAGGCTCAGAAGCAAGCTGCATACGAGCAATTTTTTTCTCTTCCTGTTTTTTTTCGAGAGCTTCAAGAGCGGCTTTGTCTTTTTTTTCAACGGCATCAAAAATGTGGGCAAACGGATTTGTCTCGTCATCGTGTATTGATTTAAGGACGGCTGCCCTACGGTGCTCGTTGCTTACAACTGGAAGCTCTCCTTGATTCTCGTCATTATCCTCAAAGTCAACGTCCTCTTCGTCAAGTTCCACGAATGTTTCTTCTACGCCAGAATCCACATCTGGACTGTCCACGACTTCGACGTCAAAATCATCTTCGTCAAGGAACTCTTCTTTTTCTGTATTGTCAGAATTTTCTTCTATGCCTTCGTCCTCGAAGTCCTCTTCGTCTTGGAGAGAGTCTCCTTCTTGAATATATGCGGCTTCTTCTGAACTTGGTTCAGCTTGCAGCTGTTCAGAAGAGGCTTCTTCATAGTTTTTGTTTATTGTCTCTGCATTATAGGAATGGTCGTCATCCTCTGCAAATGGATATATAACATCATCGTCCTCAGTTCCTGCAATTTCGTCATAAGTTTTTCGTTCGTAGACTGACTCCAAAAGATTTCCGATAACCAAGAGAAGCAAGTATTCGAGGGCGAGAAGAAGAACTCCGATAAGCAATGTGGAGACTGTTTTTACGACGAGTACGCCGCCAGTATCTGAGGCGATGAACATTTTGCAAACGTGCTCTACGGCATCAAGCGTAAAAAAAGGAACTATAGAGCCAACCAAAAGGACACCGTTTTTTACCCTCCATTTGGTCATAAAACATTGAATTCCTGCTACAATAAAAAAAACAGGAATGCAGATAGAACATATTCCATATACACCGACAAGTATTTTTCCACATTTATAGAAGAATGAATTAGTTGCAGGGCTCATTGCTCCAAAATCCAAAAGGACTAGCAGCAAAGACAAGGAAAAAACGGCAGCCAGGATAAACAGCAATATACCAGAAATAACCGAGTATAAGACAGACTTTTTCATCATTTCTCCATGATTTGACAAAAACAGATTCTTTCTGATTATCGGAATTTCAAATTAAAATTTTAGGAATGCAGGGGAGACCGCCCTTTATAAAACAGAAATCTATAAATTTGACATTCGCCCTATGAGTAAATTAGGTGCTTGGAAAAAATTTTTTTTTGCTATATTCTTCTATATAATAAGAAGTATTTTTTTAAGGAAACACAGAATCATGGCTTATGAAGTAACTGCTACACGACGCAGACCTCAGGCATTTGACGCACTTGCCGGACAGGAATTCGTTGCAGAAACATTAAAAAATGCGATTCAATCAGATAAGATTGCTCATGCCTATCTGTTTTCAGGTCCTCGTGGCTGCGGAAAGACTTCTACTGCCCGAATTCTTGCAAAAGCCCTTAACTGCGTTAATGGTCCAACGGCAACTCCGTGTGGCAAATGTCAGCAATGCTTGGAAATAACAAAGGGCGTAAGCACGGACGTAATTGAGATAGACGGCGCTTCAAATACTTCCGTAAACGATGTACGGCAGATAAAGGACGAGGTTCTTTTTCCGCCTCAAAGCTCAAGATACAAAATTTACATCATAGACGAGGTTCATATGCTCTCGACCTCGGCTTTTAATGCCTTGTTGAAGACAATTGAGGAACCCCCGTCTTATGTCATTTTCATTTTTGCTACGACAGAACTTCAAGATGTTCCAGCAACGATAAAATCACGTTGCCAGCAGTTCAATTTTAGGCTTGTCTCAATTGAGAAGGTAAAGGAATTGCTTGCAGCCGCAGCCGAGGAAATCGGAATAAAAGCCGATGAAGAAGCTCTGTACTGGGTTGCACGAGAATCTACAGGTTCTGTTCGTGATGCATATACACTTTTTGACCAAGTTGCTGCTTTTTCTGGCGACCATATCACTTATGACAAGATTCGCAACAAGCTGGGGCTGATTGGAGTAGACCAGTTAAACGCCATTTTTGAGGATTGTGCCGCTGCTCGCACAAGCGAAGCCTTGCTAAAGTTAGACTCATTCTTGCAGAACGGAATTTCAATTGAGCAGTTTGTATCAAACTGTACTGATTATTTGCGTTCAATTTTGCTCATAAAGGCAGGAATAAAAAAAGAATCTTTGCTCGGTCAATCGCCGGACAGGTTTTCTGAGCAGGTTACAACGACTTGGAATCCAGTTCAGCTTGAAAGAGCTTTGTCAATAATGTTGCAATTGTACAGGGATATACGTTACTCGCTATCGCCTAGATATGAGCTGGAGCTTGCTCTTTCAAGACTTTCTTGGCTTAGCCAGTATGTTTCTCCTGCTGAGGTAAAGCGAGCGATTGACCAGACCAAAGCGATTATGACTGGAGGGCAATCTGTTGCAATGCCTCGCCCGCAAGTAGCCCATCAGCAAGAATCCATGCCGACGGCTTCTGTTCAGCAGGCTCCTGTATCTAATCCTCCTGTGGCAAATGTCAGCCCGCAGGAAAATCCCATGCAAAAGCCTAAGCTGCCTATGTTTAGTGCCCTTGCCAAACAAGGTTCAAGTCAGCAAGGCTTTGATGACAATGAAATTCCAGACCCGACTCCAGAAAATGAGCCGCCGTCTTTTAGCATAGGCGGAGCTGAACCGCCAAAACAAACAGAAGCGATACAGACTAAAATTCAAGAGCCAGCAGGGGTTCATGTGCAGGCAGGACAGTCTGTTTACTCAGGACTGCATATTCAGTCCGAAAACACCGATGCCCTAAAAGATGCAGCTGTTTCTGAGCTTAAAGTTAAGGACCCTGCGGTTGCGGGACTTCTTATGGCAACTGGTCGCTGGATAAAGAAAGGTCAGGTTGTTGAGACGGACATAGAAACCCTGTTCAACAAGGCTCAGCTGGAAAAGCATAAAGACCTTATTTCGCAGCTTTTATCTACGATTAGCGGCGAAAACATTACTTTTGTCGTTACTCTGCGTAAGTCTGCTTCTGTTGCCGTTGACCAGAACTTGCCAGATCAGGTAAAGCTGTTCTGCTCTGTTTTCAAAGGTCAGGTCGTAAGCCGATGTGAACGCTCGCCTGACAGTCAGGCTCAGATTGAATCAAGCGATAGTGGCTCTGATTCAAATATGAACAATACAGATGATATGATACAGGACTCAAGTTCTGATAATAATTTCCAGGAGGACTCCGACGATGAATCCATTTGATATGGTAAAAAACTTGAAGAATTTAGAAAGCCAGATGGCAACAATGAAGAATGAACTTGCAAATATAAGCGAGACAGGTTCTAGTGGCGGTAATATTGTGCAGGTTACATTGAACGGTCAGTTTGAGATGAAATCTATTAAAATTGACCCTGTTGCTGTAGACCCACGCGATGTTCAGATGCTTCAGGACTTGATTGTTGCGGCTCATCATGCGGCAATCGAAAAAGTTCAGGAAGCCATAAAAGATAAGTCAGGCTCTTTGCTTGGTGGAATGCAGATTCCAGGACTGTAAAGAAAAGCAAGATGACAGCTATAGACGAATTGACAGAATCGTTTTCAAGACTGCCCGGCATAGGGAAAAAATCTGCGGGGCGGCTTGTAAACTATATTCTAAAAGCAGACAGGGCTTGGACTGACCGCTTTGCAAATCAGATTTCAACCTTGCAAGACAAAATACATGAATGTTCAATCTGCGGAACATGGACAGAAACAGACCCTTGTAAAATCTGTTCCGACACTACGCGGGACCAGTCAATAATCTGCGTTGTTGAACAGCCTCAGGATGTTATGACCATTGAGAATTCGCATGAATACAACGGTCTTTTTCATGTTCTCGGTGGTGTCATAGCCCCGTTGGAAGGCGTTGGTCCTGACCAGCTCAAAATTCCGCAGCTTTTGACACGGCTTAGGGCAGGAAACATAAATGAGGTCATAATTGCAACGAATCCAACCGTAGAGGGAGATACTACGGCTTTGTATCTGCAAAAAATCATTTCATTTATGAATATAACCGTTACAAGGCTTGCAAGCGGACTTCCTGTCGGCGGTGATTTGGAATATGCGGACAAGCTCACTCTTGCAAGAAGCTTTAGGGGCAGAATGAAGTTGCAGCAATAAAAAAAGCCACTTTAAGTGGCTTTTTTTATCATAAACCCTTTGCCCATTCGTAAGTGCTTAAATATGGGTCTGGCTTTACAGGGTTTGCCGTTGACCAAATCTCATCGATTTGACCGTTATCAGTTATTTTGCCAATTCTTACATGCTTGTAAAGGTGCTGGTTTGAACCGTCAATTGTCACTGTTCCCTCTGGTGCCTCAAAACTAAGTCCCTTTGTCGCGACACGCACATCTTCAACCACAAAGCTCTTGGCTTTTTCGCAAGCCTGTGCCCACATATGCACCGCAATGTATGCGGCTTCGATTGGGTCGTCTGTAACGCGGTTAGCACCGTACTCGCTCTTGTAGCTTGATACGAACTTGTTGTTTTGAGGAGTTTCTGTCTTCTCGTAATAGCTCCATGCCACAAGGTTTCCTTTAAGATTTTCTGCTCCGATTTTGTTTATCTCTTCTTCTGCTATAGAAAAACTGATTACAGGTATAACAGATGAAGTGATTCCCGCGTCTTTTAACTGCTTGAAAAAACTTATATTTGAGTTTCCGTTTAAGGTATTGATTATAACGTCAGGCTTTTCTGTTTGAATTTCTTCTATTACGGCTGTAAAATCAGAGCTTCCCATTGGAACATAATTTTCTCCGCAACATTCGCCTTTAAGAAATGCGAGCTGTGCTTTTATGATTTTATTTGCTGTTCGCGGAAAAATGTAATCGTTTCCAATTAAATACATTTTTTTACCGAAATTTTTTGCACAGTAATCAATTGCGGGAATTACCTGCTGATTTGGGCTTGCACCCATGTACATGATATTGGGGCTTGCTTCTAGCCCTTCGTATTGGACTGGGTACCACAGAAGTCCGAAATGCTCCTCTACTACTGGTTTTACGGCTTTTCTTGATGCAGATGTCCAGCAGCCGAATATTGTTGCAACCTCATCTTCTTTAAGAAGTTTGCGAGCTTTTTCTGCAAATGTAGCAGGGTCGCTTGCACCGTTTTCTTCAATTGCCTTTATTTTTTTGCCCAGAACTCCGCCTGAAGCATTAATTTCTTTTATGGCAAGCAATTCTGCGTCTCGGACAGCAACTTCGCTGATTGACATAGTTCCTGTAAGCGAATGTAAAAGTCCTACCTTTACGATGTTGTTTGAAGTGTTTTTCGTACAGTTCCACAGGAAAAAAGCACCTGTAACAACCAAAATTATGGAAATAGCAATTTTTTTCATGTTGTTTCCTCTATTGTATTAACTATATTATCTCGTAAGTGGTCATAAGACCTTTGCCCTTTACGTTGCATTCAATTGGCTCCGTAAATTGCACCCCATTGTCCTTTACGTGGTCGTATACGGACTGTGAGACCCTGATTTTGCCAGGGTTTGCGGCACTTTCCATTCTGCTTGCGACGTTTACCGTATTTCCCCATACATCGTAGATGAATTTTGTTTTACCGATTACGCCCGCAGTTGCTGGTCCGCAGTTCAGACCGATGCGGATTTTGAATTTAATATCAGCAGTCTTGTTGTATTCTTCAAGGTCTGCCATCATTCCCTTTGCGAAGTCAATCATGATATCCGCATGTTTTTCATTTGGACTTGGAATTCCGCATGCAGCCATATAAGCGTCTCCGATAGTCTTGATTTTCTCAACGCCGCATTTTTTTGCCCGCTCGTCAAAACGGCAGAACAAATCATTCAAAGCGTTTACAATCTCGCCAGCCTTACGTCCGCTTGAAGTTTTTGTGAATTCAACTATATCTGAGAAAAGAATTGTAACATCGTCAAAATCTTCACCAATTGCTCGAATCTCGTCTTTTAGCTCACCTGCGATTTTTTCTGGCAAAATTGCACGTATAAGCATATCTGACTTGTCTTTCTCTTTTTTAAGCTCAAAAGTTCTTTGCTGAACCATGCGTTCAAGACGGATGTTTTCAAGTCTCATGCGTCTCTGCTTTGCATAGAAAAATGAGAGTAGTGCGCCAATTATGAACAATGCGATGATAATCCAGAAAATCGGCATTTGGTAGATATAAGGCTTTTGTACGAATAAAATCGCTTTTGCTTGCTCCGAGTAAAATCCGTCGCCGTTTATTGCGTTTACAAAGAATGTATGCTTTCCTGGGCTTAGATTTGTATAAGAGACAGTCCTTGCAGGGCTTATCATGCTGAAGTTGTCCTCAAATCCAGACAGCTTATGTGTGAACTGAATTCTTTCTGGGGCATCAAAGCTGATACCTGTGTATTTTATCTCGATACGCTTTGTTCCAGGATTCAAAATAATCGTCTGATTCAGGTTCGTATAAATCGTATTGTCAACGGTAACGCTTTGAATTTGCACGAGCGGCATTACAGGGTTTTGTACGACTTTTAGCGGGTCATAAACTGCAACGCCGTCAACCATTGTAAACCAAATGCGACCGTATTTGTCTATAATGCTTTTTGCTGTTGATGTCGGACCGTCGGAGTCAAGACCGTCATTCCTGTTGTAGAATTTTACATTCAGCTTGTCCACGGTTCCTCTCGCAACATTAAGCACTTCGTTGTATGTGGCAGAAGCAATGCCGTGGTTGCTTGTAAACCAAAGGTTGTTTGCGGTATCTGCAAGAATCTGGAATACGGAATCGGTTCCAAGTCCATTGTCGGAATTTATATTCTCAATCACAGTCGGCATAGCTTCGTTGCTGTCAAAGTTCGGGTAACGAGAAATTCCGCTTCCTGTACAAATCCAGTAAGCTCCGTCCAGATCCTGCGTTATCTTGAAGATTACGTTCCCGATGAGCCCATTGTTTGTATTAAAATGAGCTACAATCTTTTCATCTTTCATAAGATAAACGCCGTAACCGTCGGTTCCAATCCAAACAATATTGTTTGTGTCTTGGTAAATAGCCATTATATACTCATTTTCAAGACCGTCCACTTGTTTAAAAGTTCTTATTGAGCCGTCTGGATGAATTATGCTCAAGCCTGTAGTTGTGCCGACATAAATATCATTCTGTCGTGTTTCTATAGCAACACGAACTTTATTACCAGCAAGACCGTCATCTGTCGTCCAGTTCTTGAACGTTCCGTTGCTGTATCGGATTAGCCCCGGCTTTGAGTAACAGCTTACAAGAATGTCGCCGTTCTTTGTCGTGTAAAGGTCGCGTATTCTGAGCCCTTTTGTAGCTTCTGTGAGAGTGTTTGTTTGCAGACAGTCTTTGTCAAAGCATACTACGCCGCTGTCTGTACCTCCCCAGATTATGCCGTCTTGGTCTTCTGTAAGGGTGTTTACAGTTATGCCGAGTTTGTGCATCTTGAACTTGCCATGAGTGAGCTTTCCAACTCCGTTACGGTCTGTCGCAATCCAAATGTTGCCCTCTCGGTCATCGATTATTTTGTTTATTGTGGCGGTGTTCAGCATCTCGCCCGTATATTCGTAAAAACTGCCGTCATCATAGACTGCAAGTCCTTTCTCCGTTCCGAACCAAATAGCTCCGTTTGGTGCAGTATAGATTGACTTTGTGGAATTATGGTCGAGCAAAGTTCCTGTGGTTACTTTTGTGACTTCGCCGTTTTTTAGAGTGATTATGCCCTCATCTCCCAGTCCTATCCAAAAAGTGTTTTTCAGATCCTGCCCGATTGCAGTAGCAAAATAGGAACCAAAAGAATCTAACTCTGGAATTGTCTTGAAAATTCCGTCTGAAAAAAGGTACAGCCCCTGCTCATTTGCGGTTAGGAGCCAAATTCGTCCTGCTGTGTCACAATAAAGAGCTGTTGCGATTATTCCTTTTGCAGTAGCTCCTGCTTCAAATTGGGGTGTGAAAATATGCTTGCTTGGTGAAAGATAGACTACGCCAGCTGCAGTTCCAACCCAAATATTGCCGAGTTTATCTTCTGCAAGTGCTCGCACAG
>CADCRJ010000035.1 GCA_902803735.1 uncultured Spirochaetaceae bacterium | reverse complement strand
GTCCAGACACCTTTGGACATCGCTCCAATGATGAATTCTGGTGTGTTTGAGCCGCTGAAAACAATTGTTTGTACATCTGCTACTCTTGGAATAGGCGGAAAGTTTGACTTTTGGGAACGTCGCATAGGTGTCAAATTTGTTGAGGATGCTCGCGTCATGAGGGGAGAATTCAAGTCTCCTTTTGACTATCAGAAAAAGATGATATTTGCAGTACCGTCTGATGCACCGTTCCCTGACAACGAGAATTTTCAGAACTTCGTAGAGATGGCAGTCTGTGAGCTTATTAAGGCGGCTTCTGGCAGAACACTTGTTTTGTTTACGTCCTATGACTCTTTGCGACGTACTTGCGAAATTGCAAAAGAGGTGCTTAAAGACAGTGGTTTTACTTTGTTGAAGCAGGGCGATGATGACAGGTTCAGGCTGCTTTCTCAGTTCAAGACGGATACTGCAAGTGTTCTTTTTGCTACGGATTCGTTCTGGCAAGGCGTTGATGTGCCTGGTGACTCTTTGAGTCAGGTCATAATTGTTAAGCTGCCTTTTGGCGTTCCTAGTGACCCTGTCTTTGCTGCCCGATCAGAGCTTATTCAGAAGCGTGGCGGTAATCCGTTCATGGAGCTTAGTGTTCCTGATGCCGTAATAAAATTCAGGCAGGGATTCGGACGGCTTATCCGACGGGAAGATGACAGGGGCATTGTTGTTGTTCTTGACAGGCGAATTATAGAGAAACGTTATGGAAGTATATTTATGGACAGCATACCCGATACAAGGCGTATGTATGAGCCGTTGCAGATAATTTCAAATACTGTAAAATTATTTATTTAATAAGGATACAAGCTATGAAAAAAGGAGTGTGTGTTTTGGGAGCTATATTTTCTTTTTTGAATTTTGGTTGTGTTTCTACAAAGCAAAAGAAAGATTTGTCTCAGGAGAAAGCTTCTCTGATGGAAAAAAATCGCAGAGAAGCAAATTTTATGGCGATGAAATTCATCGTAAACGAGGATGGTGTTTTGGAGCAGTTCAATGGCAGCGATTCCGAGGTTTTTGTTCCGTCTGGTGTTAAGGTCATTGGTCATGCTGCTTTTAGAAATACTCTTGTTGAAAATGTGTGGCTACCAGAATCTGTTGTAGAAATCCGAAAAGATGCCTTTGCGGATTGCCAAAAAATAAAATCGATCACAATTCCTAGTAGTGTGTTGATTTGTGAAGAGGGTGTGTTCAGACAATGCTATTATCTTGAGAAGGTTGTAATTAGTGGCGAGCTGGAATGTATTCCTGACAATATATTCTCCGGTTGTAGCAGATTAAAAGAAGTTCAGATAGGATACGGGGTAAAGATAATTGGAAAAAGTTTTACAGGGTGTACGTCTCTTGAAACCATTGAGATTCCTGATTCTGTTGAGTATATTGCGGATTTTGCGTTTTCCGGCTGCTCAAATCTAAAATCTATTACTATGCCTACTGATATAGAGATTGGTCGCAGGGCTTTTTATGGAACTCAGCTGCAAAACAAAGAGGCTCTTGAAGCTCTTTATGGGGAGAGCATATTTTTCTAGCTGAATGGAGTTTACCTAGAATCGTTTGACTTCTATTTATACGGCAGAATTGAGGCGACTTGGCGTTAAGATAACGCCAAGTATAGCTGATCATTATATTGAGTAAATATGTTTGATTTTTGGCAATGATTAAAAAATATGGATGTGATTTAAAATAAAAGAATGGACGGTGAGAGACTCGAACTCCCGACAACCTGGGTGTAAACCAGGGGCTCTACCAACTGAGCTAACCGTCCGTTCATTGAAGATGTGTATATACTAGCAAAATCTTTAATTTGTGTCAACAGAAAATGAATTTTTTTTCACTTTTTTGTATTTTGAAACCTTCAAAAAATTCAGTTTTTAGAGGTTTCTCTGGCCTTTTGCTTGTAATATAAGATTTTCTGCATTTTGCCAGAACACGTCTTCTATGTCCTCTGGTAAGATTTGTTTAATTTTAAGCAAATCTTTCTTTAACTCCTCAAAACTTTCAGATGTGCTTAGTATTAGCTCGCAATACCCGACTTCTCGTTTTTGTGTTGCGGCGTAGTTTTCTATCTGTGTTATATAGGAAATAAATGGCAATTCCCTCAGTTTTTCTATTTTTTCAGCAGCAAGGAGTGGCATTTTAAAGTTCATTGTATAATTCATATCCTTTGCTTCTGAGCAAAATGTACCAAGGGCTTGCTCTGTAAGAATCTCAAAGATTGATTTTTTTTGTGCCGCCGCATAAGTCTGCGTCATGCCTGAAATACGGGGGTTTATTTCGATAATGTACCATTTTCCAGCCGAAAACACTAAATCTACTTGTGCTATTCCTGAAAAGCCAAGGTTTTGTGCGAGTTTTTTTAGCTCTTGCTCTAAATTCTTTATGTTAAACTTTTCGGACGTTATTGGACCAAGTTTTATGCTTTGCTTAGGGCTTGTAATTCCGTATTTGTTTACGCTGAACATAAATGGAGGCTGAACAAAATATTCTCCGTTTGTTCCGTAGATTTCGGTTCCAAATTGCAAACCAGGAATATATTCTTCTACAATTCTGTCAGAATTATTTCTTTTTGAAAAAAGAAAATGCTCTGCTTCTTTATACGTATCGACTACTTGCATTCCATAGGAGCTTAAACCTACGGTGTCTTTTATGATAACGGGGTAGTGCAGTTTTTTTATTTCGTTCAGAACGTGTTCAGCATAGATGTTTTCTTTTACAACCCCCTTTGTACCTGCGCACATGAACAGCCAATGATGCACGTATACAGCTTTTGCTGCGTTTAGACCGAGGTTTTTCAAAATGCAGTGAGTGCGGAATTTATCAAAACATTCAAGTCCTGTCTGTGCACTATTGCAGATGACTTTAACGCCGTGATTTTGTAGAATTTCTGCAATCATTCCGTCTTTGATTGTTAGCCAGTCAAAAGGCTCTGTCCAGAATGTTAGGGCAATGGCAATGTCTGGCTTTTGCTCAAGGATTAAAGCTGCTAGTTGCTCTGATGTGTTCTGATCATCCCTTGCAATACAATAAGTGACATTATCAGAAAATCCAATTATATCATTTCCGTCCATGTCTACAAGAAAAGAGGCTGGCAGTTGACTTACTACGAAAAACTCGTGCTGTGGGTATTTGCGGGTAAGGTTGTCAAATTGTTCCTTGTAGGAAGGGTAGGTTTTTGTGTTTATTTTTGTTCCGTCAAAGTGATTGGAAGTTGAATTATAAAAAAGGATACGCATATAAAAAATAATCCCCTTTACTCCGAGTGCACTTGAAGTATTGGGGATTTCTTGATTATTTGAAATCTTTAGGACGACGTTCCTGACGCTTGCATTTTGAGCATTCTGCAAGGTTTCTAAGTCTTCCGTTTTCGTACATTGTTTTCATGTTGATTTCACCGCCGCAATCTGGGCAGATAAATTTCTGTGTTGCAACAGTTGTACGAGAGTTCTTACTGGCTCCAGCCATGACTAGCCTCCAAAATAGTAATCGATTATTTGTCTATTCTATAAAATACATAATTTAGTGTCAATAATGAAAATGGATTTTTTTCGGTTTGTTATCGGTAAAAAATTAAAGAAATATTATATTTTTGACAAAGTTTTATTTGCAATTTAAAAAGAATGGAATATAATAAATTTGTATGGTTGTTTGTAAAATAACCTTAATTTGTATTTCTTTTTAAGCGAGGTTCGCATGGACGTCCAGTTACAGGAATTGATCGACAAGATCAAGAAAGATGGTGTCGCCGCTGCCGAGAAAATCGCTTCTGAAAAACTTGCTCAAGCTCAGAAAGACGCTGACAAGATTATCGCTGATGCGAAAGTAGAAGCCGAGAAAATCAAGAAGACAGCCAAAGACGAAACAGCACGTATGGAGAAAGCGAGCGAAGACGCAATCCGTCAAGCCAGCCGCAACCTTGTCCTTTCTTTTAGAGACAGCGTGACAAAAGAGCTTTCTGCGCTCGTAAGAGCAGAAACTGAGAAAGCATATTCTACTGATTTGCTTGTAAAACTTATTCCTGAGACAGTAAAGGCTTGGACTGCAAAAGCAGACGCAAGCAGTATCTCTGTCCTGCTGAATGAGTCTGATTTGAAGTCAGTCGAGTCTTCTTTGATGTCAGCACTTCGCTCTGAGATTGATAAGGGTCTTACTCTGAAAGTTGATAAATCAATTAACAAGGGCTTTAGAGTCGGCGTTGAGAATGGAGCTGCTTTCATTGATATTACCGATGAAGCTGTTGCTGATTTATTCAGTGCGTACCTTAACCCAAAAGTTTCAGCTATTATGAAAGAGGCTTCTAAATAGCGTTGGAGGTGCGTTGTGAGTAATCAGTATTACCTTGTATCTCAGCTTCCCGAATTTACGGTAAGTGATGATCGATCGGCGTTACCAATTACGTATGAATACTATTACGATCTTTGTTCGCGCTTTCTTGACAAAAAAGAGATGAAGATTTTGGAGGGGCTTTCTTTAGAGCCTCCGCTGGAATCTTATCGTTCTGGTTCTTCCTTTGTTGATTCTTGGAACTATAAAGAGAGGAGCCTTAGGCTTGCTTTGGCACAAATTAGAGCTCTTCGCATGAAGAAAAAATTTAGTGCAGGAAATGAGTCTATTGCTCCTGATGCTGTGCTTGCGGCTAGAACTGCTTCTGGAATGGAGAGTCCGCTTGCTGCAGAGCAGTATCTGAACCAATACAGGCTTAATGTTATTGAAAGTATGCGTCCGATGGATGGATTTTCTGTGGATGCCGTATTTAGTTACGGTCTTCGCCTAAAACTTGCTACAAGGATGAAAAAGTTCAATGCAGCAACGGGTATGGCTTCATATCACAAAATCTACGATAGTATACTCAAAGCAGATGCTCAGGAGAATAATAAATGACGGATACAAAAGGAAAGGTAGTCGGAGTTAATGGAAACATGGTTTCTGTCGAATTTGACGGAACAGTTTCTATGAACGAAGTTGCCTATGT
>CADCRJ010000034.1 GCA_902803735.1 uncultured Spirochaetaceae bacterium | reverse complement strand
CTCAAGCAATGATTTATCTACGCAATCCAACACGGATTTTGGCATAATAAAAAAGTTGTGTGCATCTTTGGCTACAAGTAATTCACTTTCTGATATAAATGATTTGGTCTTATATATATATGCTCCTGATTCAAATCCATGGTCAATACAAAAGTCTTTCATAAGAAGCTTAAACAAATATTCAGGCAAATTACCCATTACATCATAATACTGTTGTACAGTAACAGGAGTTGATGAAATATAAAAATCAGGAATATGTTCGCTAAACTTGTAACTATAGAATATACAACCGATTGGATAAAGATTCTGCAAAGCTGACTCTGCAATTTCTCCACCCTCAACAAAAATCATCTGTCCGATTTTATTTTCCACGGCTGGCAACTGTCTTTCTGCGACTGCGGGCAAATTTTCTGTTTTTGGAAGTGCGTTGATTATCCCCGCAAGATTCGCAATCTGCTCTTTCTTTTCTTCGGGGATGTTCTCTGCCTGCTCGGTTTCAGATTCTTCGATTACCTTTTTTGACAAATCAAATGATTCAGCATTCAAGGAAAAGAGAAATGAAAAATCTTCGGTCAGAAGTGTCTGCACATTTTCATCTACAGCAATGGTGTCGTCAGATTTTTTACAAGTGATGTTTAAAGCTTCATCGACAGAGATTGTGTAAACCGCATCCAAAATCTGAATAAAGCGTACGGAGTTTCCGCTAAACTTTTCTTTCTTACCAGAAACGAATGGCAGAATGTATACAGCATTTATAATGCTAATGTCGCTTGCACCTTCAAAATGTAGGTACAATTTTTTGAGCATTTTTGCGTTTGCACCGCAATTTACGATAAGAACAACAATATCCAAGTCTGAAAAACTTTCGGTATTGTAGGTCTCCTTAACAGCTGTAATGAAAATTTCTAAGTCTTCATCTGAATTATAAGAAATCTTAATATTTCCATTTATGCTGATTGGTTCTGTTCTACCTTTTTCATCAACAATCAACGCCTGAATCTGCTTCTGAGAGGCAAAGACGAGAATCTTATATTGCATTTCCATTTTAACTTTTCCTATTTTCGTGAGCTCAAAACATTTTTCAGTGCATCCGCATCACTGATGTTTGGATTGATTGTTTTTTCAAAGCCTTTCAAAATCTTTTCTGCATTTGCAATATTCTTGTCATTATGCTCGGTTCCTGTAATATAGCCAAAAACAGTTTTTGCCATATCAACACTTCCTTTTAGAAGTTTTCCAAACTCGCTCATACGCTCAGCAGTAAAATATTGCGGATTTGAAATTGCATACTTTGAGAACGCTTCAACAGGGAAATCAGGATATTTTTCTGCAGTAAGAGCAGCTGTGACTTCAATGCCTTTTGAAAGTTTCTCAGTCTCAGAAATTTTCTTTGACTTTTCTGGATCTGCCTTAAAACTCTCTACATTTTTCACATATTCTTCATAGGAAGAGAAATTTTCAGGTTTAATTCCAGCTTCGGCCGCCTGAATTGCCTTGTCTCCCAAATCCTCAACATTTGTTTCTGGTTTTATAAGACCAAGAGCCTTTCCCAAAGCAATAAATGCATTTCCAAAAACCTTTAAACCTTCACCTACAAGGCCCGCAACCGCGAGAGCCTTTCCGATTGTTGTTGCAACTGTAATAGCTGCTGCGATGATACTAAGCATTTTTTTTCCTCCAAAGTTTGTTACATCAGATATTGACGAATATCATCGCTAATATCTTCTGCTGTTATATTTTTTTCATCGAATACATCGATGTAAAAATCCGTAAGTTTACAAATTCGTTGAATTGTATTTTCTTGGCTGTAAAGTGACTTTCCTTTTAAGAGTTCCCTTCGTCTGATAAGCCGTTTCCAAATCTCTTTTCTTTCAAGATTTCTCTTTTCTGATATTTCACCAATTGCTTTTTTTAGTTTTTCGCATTTCTCAGTTTCAGGAGACATTTTAGAAATACTTGTTGCTACCTCGTCATATAATTTATAGATTGGCAAGATTTCTAAATCATCATAACAAGAGCCAAGTTCGCTTCGTTTTTTATTGAAATTTCCCGATACAACTTCATCAAAGATTTCGTCCTCGTTCGTGTCAGTTACGCGCGTAATTTGTACATGGACAGGTTTGGCTGTCTGCTCAGTGAATACGATTGTATTTCCTGTTTCAAGTGCGGAAAGATATTCCTTCTGCTTGTCATCCATGAGCATACAATCACCCACAGCTTCTTTATCATCCTTTGCAAGAATCTTGTGAATAATCTTTGTGTTCGTGTTTTTCAATACTTCAGGAGCGAGTTTGTTCGGAATCTGGTCTACGACAATCAAGCCCTCGCCATATTTGCGTACTTCTGCAAGCAAATCTGTAAAGGTTTCTACTGCTCCTTTTTTAGATCCGCTGTCGCCATATTCAACTTTTGAAAGCAAGCGGTGAGCTTCCTCAATTAAAGTAAGATGCTTATATGAGGAATCAATTTTATGCTTTGCTTTTATGACAGCTGAAAGTCGAGAAAGAACGAATCCCATTAAAAGCGACTTGTCTTCTGGTGATTTCAGTTCTTCCATTTCAAGAATGACATTATGAGTGGCGATAAAATCAAAATTTGTAGAATGTGAACAATTCAGCATTGCACCTTTTGAGCCGACCGTAAGATTCGAAAGACGACTGACAAGAGAACCTTTGTAATTTGCTGCAAGTTCATTTCCGAAACCTTTTTCTTCAACAACTTTATCCAATTCCAAAAGCAATTCGAAAAGAATCGGGAAAGAATCCTTGTCATCGTCAAATGCACTTTCACCATAAATATCGTTTTCGTTCGTGTTTATATTCCAACCTTTTTTCTCGTAGCACTTATAAATCGCTTCCTCAAGAATCTGTGGCATTGAGGCTTCCATGGGAAAAGCCGAAGTAAAAGTAGCCTTAACCATATCAATATGAGAAGAAATAACTTCGCCACGAATCAATTCAAATGGATTTATTCTGAATGGAGCAACAGTTTCATTTCCAAGCGTAAACACCGTAATATAATCAAAAAGGAGATTGCCATCTTTTCCTTTTGTCTGAATCAAAGTGCGGTATTCTGTCTTTGCCGGTTCAATCACTAAAAATGGAATTTTCGCCTGTGAAAGTAATTTGTGACAAGTTGTAGTTTTTCCACTTCCCGTAACTCCAGCAATAAAAGTGTGCTTAGCAAGACTTTTTCTTGAAAGCATAAAAGGCACTTCAAGCTCTCGTCCACGTTGAACCATATTTCCGAGTTCTATTGCTTCATCGTTTTGAGAATATGATTTTTCATTCAGTCCAAAATCAACAATTTCTTTTAGAGAAAGACCTGGAACTTCCGTTTGTGGGAGCCCTGCAATCAGGCTGATTTCAGATGATGTAAGATATGTACAGTACCCCTCTCCGTGCAAGTCATTTGGTCTTGAAAGAAGAAGTTTAGTATCTTCGGGAAGTATTGATTCTCTTGCGT
>CADCRJ010000033.1 GCA_902803735.1 uncultured Spirochaetaceae bacterium | reverse complement strand
GCGCAAGAGAGCTTGACTTCCGTGTTCGGAACGGGAACGGGTATTTCCTCTCCGCTATGGTCACCGGCAATTATTAACTGATTTAGGTCGCTTCTTATTAAGAAGCGGTGGAAAAGAATATATCAGAAAGAATATTTTGTGTCAATAAAAAAAATCTAATTTGTTAAAAAAAAATTGATTTTTTTATGGGAACCTCTAAAAATGCGAGTTCTTACTTTGATAGTTCCTATTTAATGTTGGAAAAAATTAATAAATAGATGTAACATTAAATTAGATTTTCTTTAGCTGTTTCATTTAAAGAGGAGCATCTATGTGTAAAAATTTCTTGAACTTTCTTTCTCAGAAGAAAACTTTTCTTTTCTTGTTGATGTGCCTTTTTGTCCATGCCTTTAATGCAATCCTTTTTTATTTTCTTGGTATATATCCGCTTTCTGTGCTGAACGTCTTTAGTACGGCGTTCTATATAATGGTTCTGCTGCTTTTTAAGCGTTCTACAGATTCCTATATTATTTTCACGTATTTTGAAATAGTCACTTTTTCGTTTGTAAGCGAAATTTTCTCTGGAGGAATCTTTTTTTACATTTTTTTTGTAGTTGGAATGATTTCAGTAGTTTTTTACCTTCTGCCTCCACAAAAAAAATTGAAGCATATTTTTCAAGGAATTGGGATTGTGTATGCGGTCGCAATTTATTTTGTTTATATAAATAAAATATGCATTTTTCCAGAATATTCAAATCTTATGGAATCTTGTAAAAATGAGATAGGCTTTTTAAATTTATGCATAACGCTTTTCACGCTGTTTTATATTTCAAATCTTTATTTTTTTGAATTGAACACTACTCGCGAAAAACTTACGTACAGCAGTAACCATGATTTATTGACAGGACTGTTCAACAGGCGTTTCTTCGAGTATATCATGCAACGCAATAAAAACGAAAATGAAAGCAAATATACCATCGCAATTTTTGACATAGACGATTTTAAGAAAATCAATGACACTTACGGACATCAGGCTGGGGACGCCGTGCTAAAAGTCGTGAGTAAAATCATAGAAGATTGCCATGATAAGGAATATGTTGCTGTGCGCTGGGGTGGGGAAGAATTCATTTTGTTTATGCCGCAAACTGATGAAAATGAGGCTTTTTGCTATTTGGAATGTTTGTGCGAGAAAATCAGAGATACTGTAGTTGAATTTGAAAAACAAAAAATAAGAGTTACTGTAACTGTCGGAATGTGTACAGGAACTGACCTGAGCGATTACGAATCTGTAATCCGTGTTGCTGACGACCGACTTTATGCAGGAAAGAGAAACGGAAAAAATCGTGTCGTCAAGGGTTGAACAAACGCCCCTGACGTACAAATCAATTGAATCTGGTTATGCGATGTCCTCAATTAATTTATCGAACATATCGTAGATATTGTCGTAAGAATTAATTATCTCGCAAGAAGGTTTATTTATCTCGATGTATTTTGACGAGTCAGAATCGTAAACGTACCAGCTAATATTGCTGTTGCCGAGAAATAAATAGTTTTTGAAATTAGGGTTCTCGTGCTGTATTTTATTTATACCTATAAAACCATTTATTTTGTGCTTTGGCTTATTTTCCAAAAAATCCGAGTCAATGCCATAGACAGTAACGCCTTTTAGGTTAAGCCCGTTTATGATTTTCAATATATCCAAATATTGCTCGGGCAGCTCCTTGTTAAGTTTTTCTTTTACAGCCCTCTGGAATGACATTATTTCGTTTTCTTTTGCGCCTTTGTTCAATTTTGTGAAAAACATCTTTCTATTTTTAAGCCCCTGTTAGATTTATCGAAATTTAACGTAAATACCTTTAGTTTTTTGACTCTCATGGAACACTAGTTTCATGCTATCCGTGCACTACGTGGCGGACTTTTCCTATTACTCTGAAATCTTCGCTTGAGCCAGACTCAAACATTGGCTCGTATACAGGATTGTCCGAGATTATGGATATGCCGCCAGAAGTCTTTTTAAGGCGTTTTACAAAGCCCATTCCCTTGTAGTGGATGATGTAAAGTCCGTCTTTTCCGTCATAACCAAGATTGTCGCAGATTATGGTGTCTCCGTTAAACAGCGTCGGCTCCATTGAGTCCCCTCGAACATACGTTGCGGCAAGGTGTCCCGCATAAGTTTTTAAATTCTGTGGGGCGGCGATAAAGCCCGCTACGTCTTCCTCTTCTGATAGAAATTGTCCGTGACCAGCGGAAAAAAGCTGCTCGTATACAGGAACCTTAAAATCACCATCGTAATAATCTTTTGCCTTTGTTCGCGGAATCTCGTGCACGAAGCTAGATGGTTGGCGCTCAGAGCTGCGGCAAAGTGAATCTAATGTTGAGCCGAGTGTCTCGCAAATCTTTATAGCTTCATCAAGTCTTGGCTGAATGCCCTTTTTCATCCTGTTCTTCATGGTTCGGAGGGAAAGACCTGTCTCTTTGCAAAGCCATGATGTGGTAAGTTCTTTTTCTGTCAAAGCGATGTTTACGCCGTTCCAAAAGTAAGAAGTATTCATGCCGTTGAATATATGGTTAAAACGAAATAATGTCAAATGCACCTTCTAGCCCTGTGTGTTATTGAAAACTTGAAGAGCTTACATTTTTTCGTTATAATCGCTCATTAGGCTTGTTTGATAATTATTGATGGACTTAGGATACAAGATTGTATGGAAAAGAAGAGGAATTTTGTTTTTGTTTATTTGAATACAGGAAACGGACATTTAGCGCAGGCAGAGGTCTTGAGGGAAGCTTTTCAGGAATATGCGCCAGATGTAAATGTTACTTTGGTTCAGGGGATAAGCAAACGGAACAAGCTTACTCAGATTCTTTTTGAAAAGAACTATTCATTTTCTTGCAATTACTTACGTGGTTCTTTTCCTTTGCTTTATGATATTGGTGAGCACAGGTTTATACACGTGTTCTTGCAGAGCCTTCTCAGGGTCCTTACAAAGCCTTATTTGAAACGGATGATAAAAAAATACGATGCTACGGATATTGTCAGCTTCCATTTTTTTATGACCCCGTTGCTACGCAGAATCATAAATACTACAAACAAAGATATAAATCTTACTGTTGTCTCTACGGACCCGTTTACAGGACCTATCGCTTGGTTCCTTGAAAGAAAGGAGGATTATCTTGTTTCTTCCGAGGAATTCCTTAAATTTGGGCTTCAATGCGGGGTCGATTCAAGCAGGCTTTCCATTGTTCCGTTCCTGTTAAAGAAAAATTATCGTACTCAGCATCTCCTGAATGACAAGAATGCAGTCCGAAAAGAATTCGGATTCTCTGAGGACGAGAAAATTTGTCTTATTGCGGGTGGCGGTGGCGGATTGCCGCATTCAAGGCACATTGTAAAAGAATATGTCAGAAAGAATGCGAATTTTACGATGATTGTAGTCTGTGGCGGAAACAAAAAGCTTAAAAAGCAGCTTGATGCTATAGCAAAGAAAAATCCTCAGATGAAGCTCCATGTATATGGTTTCGTAAATATAATGGAAAAGCTTATTTGTCTTAGCGACGTTGTGGTTTCTAAGGCTGGAGCTTCAACTATGATGGAGATTCTGTCATACAACAAACCTTATATAATCAGCACATATATCCATAATCAGGAATTGGGTAATATGCGCTATGTCGTTAATAATCATGCTGGGTATTTTATTCAAGACCCTAAGGCTATCTACAAAAAAATAGTCGAGCTTTTTGAGTCGGAGCAGCTTTACGAAAAAATCAAAGTAAATACGGCTGCCGCCCTCAGAAAATTCGACTTTAATGTAGAAAAGATTGTTAAGTACCTTATTGAAAAATAAGCGACCTTAGCTTATTCGTCCATTGCGAGGGCTTTTATCTCTTCATCCTCAAGTTCTCGCCATTCCCCTGTTTTTAGGCGGCTGTCAAGCTTAAGGTTTCCCATTGTGATTCTTTTTAGATAGACCACCTCGTTTTTCATCATTAAGAACATACGCTTGACCTGATGAAATTTTCCTTCATATATGGTAAGAATGCAGTCACAGCCGTTTGCGTTCTGGGCAGTTTCTGTGTCCACAGCCGACGGAAGCCATACTAGCTTTGCTGGTTGGCAGTCAAATCCCGGCTCGTTTTGGTCTGGCTCAATCCAAAATCCCTTTGAGAATTTTTCAAGATATTGATTTTTCTGTTCCTCTGTCAGCTTGTCACGCAATCTTATTGCATAAGTCTTTGGAACGTGTGTTTTTGGAGAAAGCAGACGGTGTGTAAGCTGCCCGTCCGTTGTCAATATGAGAAGCCCTTCTGTATCAATGTCCAGCCTTCCCATGCAGTGAAGCTCTCCGCCAAGAAACTCGTGTCGCAGGTTCTCGTCTATAAGGTCAAATACAGTCCTGTGCTCGCCGTCCTTGTTCGCACACACGACATCGGCACATTTGTTGAGCATTATGTACAAATCTCGGCGCAACTTTATTTGTTCGCCGTCTATTGAGAGAATGTCAGTGTCTATGTCTATGTGTACGCTAGGGTCTGTCACAACGGAGCCGTTGAGCGTAACCGTTCCCTTATGAAGAAGTTTCTTTACATCCTTTCGGGTTCCGAATCCTTGGTGTGACAGAACCTTGTCCAGTCTCTCTGCTTTCATTCTACCGCCTGTTTGCCATAGAAACGTACTCGCGCTCTTGGCAGACATTCTTGTATGCAGGACGATAGATTCTTCCGCCAGCGACAATCTCCTCGATTCTGTGTGCGCTCCATCCTGCGATACGGCTTATTGCAAAAAGCGGTGTGTACAGTTCCCTTGGAATATTCAGCATAGAGTATACGAATCCTGAGTACAAGTCAACGTTCGCACAAATCTTCTTTCCGTCGCCGTGTTTTTCATAGAGGACTTCTGGACCGATTTTCTCGATGAGCTTGTAAAGGTTGTATTCTTCCTGTAAGCCTTTTTGTTCTGCAAGATGTGCGGCTTTGTCCCTGAGGAGTGAAGCACGAGGGTCGTTGATTGTGTAGACTGCGTGACCAAGACCGTAAATGAGTCCTGTCTGATTGAATGCCTGTTTGTTGGCGATTTTCTGCAAGTATCCGCGTACTTCTGTCTCGTTGCTCCAGTCGTGCACGTTTGCCTTTATGTCGTCCATCATCTCCATTACTTGAATGTTTGCACCACCGTGCCGTCTTCCTTTAAGGGAACCTACGGCCGCCGCAATTGATGAGTATGTGTCTGTATCTGCTGAAGAAACAACGTGTACGGTAAGAGATGAGTTGTTACCGCCACCATGCTCTGCATGAAGGATGAGCGCAAGGTCAAGCAGCTTTGCTTCTTCGTCCGTATATGTCTTGTCGCTTCTGATTAAGCGCAAAAAGTTCTCTGCCGTTGAAAGATTTGGCAACGGATTGTGAATGTACATTGATTTGCCGTCAAAATAGCGGCGTTTCGCCTGATAAGCGTAGGCTGCGAGTGTTGAGAATCTAGAGATAAGCTCAATGCACTGCCTTAGTATATTTGAGATGCTCCTGTCCTCTGGATTTGAGTCATAGGAATATGAGGCAAGCACGCCACGCGCCATTTTGTTCATAATGTCGCTTGACGGGGCTTTCATAATCATGTCCTCGGTAAAGTTTTCAGGGAGAGTTCTTTTTGAGCCAAGAAATTCTTTGAATTCTTCCAGCTCGTGGTGACTTGGCAACTCGCCGAACAAAAGGAGATAAACGCTTTGCTCGTATGCGAACTGGTTCATTGACTCCGCATCTTTTATCAAATCTTCAATATTGTAGCCGCGGTAAATGAGCTTGCCAGGCACAGCGATTTTCTGACCGTCTTTTATCTCGTATCCTACGACATCACCAATGCTTGTAAGTCCTACAAGAACACCTGTTCCGTTCGTATTGCGAAGTCCTCGTTTTACGTCATATTTACCGTAAAGACTTGGGTCAATAGGGTCATTGCGCTCTGCTAGAACAGATAACCTTCCGATAAACAAACTTTCATTTTCAGTCATAGAGTACCTCGGCATACAAAATTGCATAAATATACATTTTTATGCGTAATATATTCAATAATTATACAATTTTCTGAGGTTCTGTTCAACTCTTGTTCTTGTTTATTTTTGAGTATCCTAACACTTTCAGAAGCT
The DNA here is from genome assembly GCA_902803735.1 of uncultured Spirochaetaceae bacterium. Classification (GTDB taxonomy): domain Bacteria; phylum Spirochaetota; class Spirochaetia; order Treponematales; family Treponemataceae; genus Treponema_D. The sequence continues at coordinate 3,089 of CADCRJ010000033.1, read as the reverse complement.
GGAACCCTGAATGCTGTTCAGATTGCTTTTTAGCATGGTGTTTCCAAATTCAAGGTTTGAAAGGAACCTGTCCTGAAAATCTGGAATTGCTGCAAGATTTATTTGGATTGAACTCTTTGCTAAGTTTCTGCCTTTGTTCCGTATTGCCTTTGAGAACAGCATAGCTGCGGCTCCGCTTAGCGCGGCGTTCCCGATTTGCTGGATAGAATCCCTGAAATTTTCTGGAAGCAGTCCTATTGTAATTGCCGAATCTATGTTCAGAAGAGTTCCGAATCCTCCTGCGATGTAGAACTTCGGTCTGACCGCTATGCGGGCAAGAAGGTACTCAATCCCTGTTCTTAGGGCAGATTTTGCAAGCTGAAGGTTTCTTATGTCCTGCTGCGAGATATAGACCGCTGGCGTGAGTTGTATACAAACCGTGCCGTCGCCCAGCGTCTCTTTATTGCGTATTATCACGCCGTTCTTGTCAATAAAGTTGTTGTCGTAAAGCATGGCGATTCCGCTTATAAGACCAGAGCCGCATATGCCTTTTGCGTGTCCTTCTCCGATTACATGGCAGATGAATCTTCCGTCTTTGTAATCGATGTTGTCAATTGCACCTTCTACAGCACTCATTCCACAGGCGATGTTTGCAGCCTCGAATGCTGGACCTGCCGCTGCGGAAGTGCAGAGAATCCTTGTTATTGTCGGTGTCTCTCCGCCTTGATATAAAGCAATCTCGCTGTTTGTTCCTATGTCTGCGATGAGGACAGGAGTTGTATCCACTTGTTTCTCTTCCGCTGCTTTTTGCTCTGGAGTGTTCTTGTTGCTTGGTGGCACTGGAATTCCTGCCGTAAGCATGGCACAGGTTGTGTCTGCTCCAATAAACGCTCCTATGCACGGCGGAATGTAAACCTTTGTATTTGGTGGAATTACGCTGGTCTCAAACAGTCGTAGGGCATCTGCAGTGGGCTTGTCTAGTGGTTCCCTTTGCTTGCAGGCTTTGCCGTCGCGTATATCTTGCCAGTCGGCAAAAATGTCGAATTTGCTGGCAGGTGTAAAAGGTGCAGTTGCCATTGTTTTTACAGGAACCGAACACAAAAAGCTCAGCATTGTGGTGTTTCCTGTAATTACAATTGAATTTATGTGAGGCGAGATGCCCCTTGCGAATTTTCCTGCCGTATTGTTCATTGCCTTTGTGAACATTTTTTCAAGCTGGCAGACAACGCAGTAATGCAATGCGGACGAACTACTCTCGATGGTGTCGGCTGAGCCCATGAGGGGAGGGCGGGTCGCGAACGAGATTCTTTTGATTACATCAGAGCCGTATTTTACCTGATTGTTTTTTTCGGCGACAGTTGCAATATTCTTTCTGTTAAAAAGCGACCAAACTGTTACAACAATCGTTGTCGTTCCAAGATCTACGGCAATTCCAATATCTGCCTGTGTCACAGGGTTCATTTCTGATTCAGCTGGAATTTCTGGGAATTTTCCCTCTGTTACAATTTCCATACAAATTTTATCGGAATTTTTTATTTCAAAATTTGCAATAAAATAAAAACCCTTTAAATAACCCTGCCAGAACTTACGCTCTAAGCAGGGCTGCTTTGACTGATACCCCGAATGTCAGTCGTCGGGGTACTAATATTCTGCTTATTTTTTAAGCTGCTCTCGGATTGCCTCAAGAAGCTCGTTGTATTCTGTGAATGCAGGAAGATTTGGATAGTCAGCCTTTATCTTGTCTGTTGTACGGAAAAGATAGCCAGCTTTGCTTGCCTGAATCATTCCAAGGTCGTTGTAGCTGTCTCCAGAAGCGATTGTATCAAATCCGATTGACTGCAAAGCCTTTACTGTTGTTAGCTTAGAGTTCTCAATACGCATTTTGAAGCCTGTGATTTCTCCGTTTGGAGCAACTTCAAGGCTGTTGCAGAAAATTGTCGGCATTCCGAGTTTTTTCATCAACGGAGCTGCAAACTGGGTGAATGTATCAGAAATGATGATTGTCTGGCATTCTGAGCGGAGAGTGTCCAGAAATTCCTTTGCGCCTGGCAACGGGTCAATTTTTGCAATAGTCTCCTGAATCTCTTTTAGTCCAAGATTATGCTCTTTAAGGATTCCCAAGCGCCACTTCATAAGCTTGTCATAATCAGGCTCGTCGCGGGTTGTTCTGCGTAATTCCGGAATGCCGGAAGCCTCTGCAAAGGCAATCCAAATCTCTGGCACAAGGACGCCTTCCAAATCAAGACATGTGATGTACATACATTCTTCCTTTTCTTTTAAATACTGTTACTATTTAACAGTTCATCTATATATTAACGAATCTTTTATACATAGGTCAAATGCTCTTGTTGCCCTATTCGGACTAGTTGCTGTTTTTACACGCTTTTTTTCTAGCGAGAATGTGTTAAACATGATAAACTTATGTTATAAGGATTTTTCATTTCGGATTTAAAAAAGGAGATTTTCTTGTATTATTCAAGCATAGGTATTCTCGCTTTCTTATTGCTCTTGATAAATAATTATGATGTTCTTAAAAAAAATTCTCAGATGGGCAAAATACCAGTCTACAAGTCGTACAAAAACTTCCTTTATAGCGTTATGTGGTATTACGTAATGGATGTTGTGTGGGAACCTCTGTACGCCCTAAAATTGACACGCATTCTTTTTGTTGAGACTTTCATATATTTTGTCGTAATGGCTCTTACCGTGTTATTTTGGACGCAGTATGTAATAATCTATCTTAATGAAAAAAATAAATTTTCAAAAATTCTTAAATATGTTGGTATCATATTCTTATGTTCTCAGATTATAGTCCTTGCCTTGAACTGTTTTTTCCCGATTGCGTTCTGGTTCGATAAGGAAGATGGAACTTATGTAACTGGATATGCGAGAGTATTGGCTATGCTTTTCCAGCTCTTGGTATTTTTTGTGATTACCGTGTATATGCTTTTAATTGCCATTCAAATTAGTGGAAATAAAAAACGTCGTCATCTTGCTGTCGGATTGTTCGGCTTATCCATGACAATATTCTTAACGTTGCAAATAGTTTACCCTCTCATGCCGTTCTATGCTATTGGATACATGATTGGAACTAGCCTTTTGCATACGTT
>CADCRJ010000032.1 GCA_902803735.1 uncultured Spirochaetaceae bacterium | reverse complement strand
CTCTCCTTAATTTCTATGATTTCACCGCAGCAAGAATAATCTCTACTTCCAAAGAACGAATGTTGCCGGAATATTATTTGAAACATGAGAATACGGTAACTCACGGCTCCCTTCCTGCAAGCCTGACTTATGATGAAAAATACCGCCCGATTTTGTCTTTTGGCTTCTGGTTCATGGATTACCGGATTGATCTGGAATTCAGCCCCAATCCTGATACTGGTAGAATCGAGATGATTCATCGGTTGCCATTCAGAGGTGTTGAGAAATTAGGCGGCTAATTACTTTCCGTAAAACTCTCCGCAGACATCAGACATATTCGATTTTTACCTCTTTTATCGGTGCCAGGAATTTTTTCTTATCCATATAATTAAAAAGAATGGATTCTCAGTCGAATACACTACTACTGTCCAAGATAAATTAGGTACTATTTAAAGTCTGTAATCCGTGATAAGATTTTATTTCCACACAAAACTTTATCACATACGGAATTACAGACATTTTTGCTACACATGTAAAACCTACTATATTTCTAGGTATTTATATTGACAATAATTTTTTTCTCCTGTATATTCACAGCATATTAATAAATTCCTATATGTTTTATAGGTTATTATACTGACTGGACATCCAGAGGTTAGCTTCTTTATTGATGCTGACCTCTTTTTTTATATAAATATCTACAGGAGGCCATTATGATAAACAAAAAAAACTATTCTCCAACATTCAAGCATTTAAGCAAGTCCTGTCTTTTATATTCCTGTTGCATTTGACAACATAAGACTGTTTTAGAAACTTCGCACATTCTCTAACAGGCTTATTCGAGGTTCAAATAAAACTTGATTTTTTGAATATTTTACTTTGTGAATTTCTTCATTCGTCATATAAGATATTTTTTAGCTGACAAGACAACTTGAAGCCAGAGAAAGGAATTAGTCCGATTTCTGGCTTTTTTATTAGGAGATTTTATAAATGGGCAAAAAAAGGATTTTAATTACAGGAGCAAATAAAGCAAGAGGCATAGGCATTGAAACATTAAGGTTGTTTCTTCAGGCCGAGTACGAAGCCGTAGTTATTGCAAGGGATTTCAGTAAATTTGAATTTATTGATAATCCTAACGTAAAGGCTATTAGTTACAATCTTAATAATCTCAACGGCATTTCAGGACTAGTAAAGCAGATAGGTCACGTGGATGTTCTTGTAAATAATTCCGGTTTGAATAATTTTACACATTATTCTGAATATAGACAGGAACAGCTTTCTGAAATTCTGAACGTAAATCTTCTAGCACCCTATGAACTCATAAGAGCAGTAATTTACCAGTGGAAAAAAGAGAATAGCAGCTACGGAAGAATAGTAAATGTAAGCTCAGAAGCGGCAGAACATGGTAACAAGGATGTTTGGTATGGAGCAACAAAAGCGGCTCTTTCAAACATTACAAAAAGTTTCTATCTGCTTGAAAAGAAGAATGGACTTATCATAAATGCTGTAGAACCAGGTGTCATCGATTCGAACTGGTACAAGGATGTTCCATGGCGAAAAGAAATTGTTGAAAATGCAAAAAACAACAATCAAGTCATCCAACCGGAATCTGTCGCAGAAACAATATTCTGGCTGGGAACTTCCAGTCCAGAAGGCATTAATGGCTCTATTATTCCTGTTCAGGCAGGAAAATAAAATATAAAACTTCAAAAAAGGAAATGATTATGAAAAACATCAAGAAAATCGTATTTATCACCACAATTCTCGTTGCAATCGGAACAGGAAACCTGTTCGCTCGCTCAAAGAAGACAATTGTCGTTGGAAGTGCAAACGGTGGCGGGTCAAGACTTTTTCAAGGACTTATTGCAGTTGCAAAAGAAGCAGGACTGATTGATGACGAATTCAAAAAACTTGGTTATAAAACAGAGTATCAAACTTTTGAAAACGGAATTGCCGTAAATGAAGCGTTTTTGGCTAATGAAGTAGATTTTGCCTATATAGGAGATGTTCCAGGAATCACAGGATTGTCAAACAACGTAGGAAGCGTTTGGATTGGCTCTGACCTTGGAATTTCTACATTGGGGATTGCAGTTCATCCCTCTTCATCCGCACGAAAAGCAGAAGATTTTATCGGTAAAAACGTTGCAGTAAATATTGGAACTAATGCCCATTTGCTTTATGGAAAATATTTTGAAGCAGCAGGTATAAAACCAAGTCAATTCAATACAGCTAATCTTACACTTGCTAATGCAGCTCTTGCTGTCGTAACAGGCAACGCAGATGCAGCGATTGGAGACGTTACTGTCCTTATTCCTCTTGAAAAAAAAGGTGACTTAAAAATCATCTTTACAACACTTGAAAAACCTGAATGGGCTTCTCAACTTCTTCTTCTTGGAAATAAAAAACTTTTGAAAAAAAATCCTGAGCTTGGAGTTGCATTCCTTAAAGCTATTATACGAGCAAGATTACTCATCGAAAAGAATCCTGACACATACTACGGAATCATTTCTGCAAATGCACTCGCAAATGATCTTGAAACGGCAAAAAAACTTTTCAATTCAGACGGAAAGTTTGAAGCACTTAATCCAGAAATTACTGAAAGCTCTATTAGCCGCGCACAGTCATTAGATGATTATTTCTATTCAATAGGGCGGTTGAATGCAAAAAAAGATGTAAAGACCTTCATCGATACCTCATATTATGAAAAAGCCGCAAAAGAACTTGGTATAGGAAAATTCTAAAAAGTCAAATGCCAAATTTTTAAAAAAGGCTTAGAAAGCAGCAGAAACGGGATTTCAAGCAAAAAAATTGCCTATCAAGTACATACAGCGCGCAATAGAACAAGAGCGCAAAAGTTTTTTGAGCTTGATGCTTGTTTGAGGTCCCGCTAAAAGTTGATTTCTGCGTGTTTTACGTTATGACAGTCAAATAAAACTAAAGCGATAAATCAAAAAAAGGAGATAAAAATGAAAACTTGCAAAAGATCGACGGCAAGAAAACATATTGAAACTGTAATTAGGATTGAAAATGAAGGAGTTGCAATTGATCCAGCTCTCTTCAAGAATTTGGACTATAATAACACTTATCTTGAACAAGTCCGCGCAAGATTTGATTGGAACTTCAAAAATTATGTTGAATCTAAAATTCCACAATCTTTTCACTTTGTTTCATCAAATTTCTACAGTCCAGTTTACTGGAATGACAAATCAGACATCAGTATTCAAAAAAACGATAATAAATTTTATCTTGTCGAAGGAAAAAATGATAAAATTGATGTAATTGATGAAATCACTTTTGATAAGAAACCGAAATTCTATAATCTCATTACAAGTGACGGTAAAGATATGAGCAGAATCGCACAGTCAGCAGGAACAAGAGTAGATATAACCTATTCAAGTGAATGTTCCCTAAAAGACAAAGGTCTGGACTGCAAATTCTGCAATATTAACGCTACAAAATCACGTTTTTCCGTACTAGATAAACTGGACTGGAAAACACCAAAGCAAATCGCCGAAGTAATTACCGCAGCCTATAAAGAAGACAACTATCATGGTTTTAACCTTACGGGCGGATTCATCCCTGAACGTCGTGAAGTTGAATATTATATAGATGTAATTGAAGCGGTAATAGATGAAAGCGGGCTTTCCCCTGAAGAAATAAGAGGAATGGCTTGTGTAGGTGCCCCATCAGAACTCTCAATAATTGATAAATACAAAGAAGCAGGATACACAAACATCGCAACAAACATGGAGGTCTGGGATGAGGATATGTTCAAATACATATGCCCAGGTAAAATCCAGTTTGGCGGAAACCATGATCATTGGGTAAAAACTTTGGAACATGAAGTTGAAATATTTGGCAAAGGCAATGTACGCTCACTTTTTGTCGGAGGTTTGGAATCAAAAGACAGACTACTTGAGGGTATTGAATATTTAAATTCTATCGGAGTAATCTCTCAACCTTGCATATGGAAGCCTTGTATTGGTTCTGCTCTTGAAGGTCATAGAGCTCCCGAAACTTACTGGCACCAAGATGTAATGGACAAAACTTTCTCTATAATTAAAAAGAATGGATTCACATTCGAGCAATATTATTACGGACTTGGTAGCACAAATGTTCTCGGAAATTATTTCCGCTTTAACGGCGAATGGCTTCCATGGGAAGAATCTGTGGATTTTATCGATTAATGAAAAAGGAACCTCGAAATAAATATATCATAAAGGTGTAAAAAATCTATGAATGAGACATTAAAAGTTTTGGAAACAAGACGAAGTATAAAAAAATTCACATCTCAACTTCCAAAGGAAGAAGATATTGCAGCAATTGTAAAAGCAGGAACATTCGCTCCTTCTGCTAGAAATCTTCAGTCATCAATTATCATTACAGTCACAAATAAGGAAGTACGTGATAAAATCAGCGAAGAAAACAGAAAAATCGGTGGATGGAAAGAAGGTTTTGATCCATTTTATGGTGCGCCTGTTATTTTGATTGTTCTCGCAGATAAAACTGTAAGTCCTCAGTACATTTACGATGGAAGTCTAGTAGTTGGAAATATTCTGAACGCCGCAAAAAGTCTTGGTCTGGGATCATGCTGGATTCATCGTGCAAAAGAAGAATTCCAAAGCGAATTTGGTAAAAAGTTTCTTGAAGAATTAGGAATAAAAGGTGATTTTGAAGGAATTGCTCACGTAGCGTTGGGTTATCCAGCAGAAGTATCCGAGACATCCCGAAGCCCACGTAAAGAAAACTATATCTACTGGATTAAATAATTGGAATACGCCTTACTAATAAAAGGTAACTCTAATAATTAGAAGCCAGTTCAATAAACCCCTCTATTATTGAACTGGCTTGCTTATATTTAAACTAAAGATGAACAGTCTCAACCATGTATCTGATTGAAATTCCATTGCTGTCTTTAAGTTGTTTTTCAACTACGAACACAAGGTTTCGTCCGCTCGCATCAGAAAAAATTCTGTCAATTTTATATCCGCTAACATCTTTTCGCTTTATATCAGGATTTCCAATTACGTTGCGAGAAATAATCCGCCCATTCTCATCTTTCTTTTCCAAAGTAATAAAGAATGATGAGTAAATGCCTGCTGAATTATTCTCAATATTCTTTACAAGGTTTATATGGTAAAAAACGCTCTGCTCTACAGTCGAGCCTTCATAATCCTTGAACACGATTTCGCAATCGCCTTTTTTTGCACCATCACTGACATAAAGAATATTATCGCCACTAACAGGCTTGCAATCGTATTTTTTGAGCCACCAGTTTGCCTTTGAAAACAATTCGTCAAAAACAAGCTTTCCGCTTTTTGAGACAGTAGCTCCAGATGGCTTCGTTCTAAACACACCGCCACTTATGAAATCATTTTTTGCAATATCAACAGCGTAAATTTCTGCATATCCCTGATACAGTTTGTCTGTTTTTCCATATTCTGCAAAAACGTAAGCTTTTCCGTCGCTTGAAATGCCCAAATCGACAAAGGCAGCCACATCTCCCGCAAAAGCCCAGAAACATGCAGAAAGTATAACAAGCCCGCATAAAATAAGCTTTTTCATATCGTCCTCCCAGACTATAGATTCTTTATGGCAAAGAATCTTACCCATTCTCTTTTATTTTCGGAATCCATAAAGAACACTTTAGAAAATATACAAAATAAGAGAGTGCTTTACAGATTTGCTCATGGAGATTATGATTTCAGAATGACACTAAAAACAAGACATTTTCTTATAAAAATCTTTTTTATTTTTTCTATAATAAGCATATTTTTATCTGCAATTTGCTTTATAGAGGCATTTTTTTTCAAGGGAATAATTCCTGTAAGCGATGAAATAAGGTTTCCTCATTTCCTTTCAAAAAACCCTCTTACACCATTCAATCCCAAAGCCTTGCTTATTTCAATTATGGTGCTTGTCCTGTCAGTTCCTGCAATCCTGTACATATTGCTTCGTTTTTTCAAGAACATACAGTCATCAGAAATCTTCTTCTTTGCAGGCTTTCTTGTAAGCTGCCTTTGCGAAGTTATGCGCCTTCTGACAATATTATTTGGACTTTGGCAGACGTTCTCAAACTTGCTTATTTTTTGCGGGCGCATAGTATTGTTCGGCAGGATTCTTGCCCCGCTAAGCTTTATAAGCATAACCCTATTGAGCGAGCCAGAGCAAAGGCAGGACTTGGAAAGGAACTTTTCCATCACTGTTGCGGTTTCTACATTCTTTGCCCTGCTAATGCCGCTGAACACGGCACAGATATTATCCACTGGGATGATGTCCATGGGCTTCTTCAAGACTTTTAATATGTTGCAAACAGTCTTGGTACTGCTCGCTTTTATTTCTTCTATCATACTTTCTTTAAAGCATGAAAATTCAGTATATCTTTACATGGGAATTTCGTTTTTGGTTCTGATTTTGGGGTATTATACGCTGCTTGCGGCAGACAATTACCTATTTTTAGCAATTGGAACTGCCACATTTTTTGCAGGAACAATCAAATTTCTGCTACAGTTGCACAAATTCTATATGTGGAAATAGCAAGAAGCTAAGCAAAAAGAACGGGCGAAAAAGTTACAAGACCGCCAAGCATCACAGGAATAAGCAGGTTATCAAAATCCTTTAGCGGGAGAACTTCAACAAATGCTCCCGCACAAGCCACTACAAGGGCTATCAGCGTGTTGTGCATTACAAAGAAAGCCGAACAAAAAATAGCGGCAAAGCAAGTCAAACTGCCAGCAGCCGTTTTTCCTTGCGTAAAAGGAATCCGAACCCTGCCAAAGGTTTTTCCTGCAAGACTTGCAAGACCGTCTCCGAATGCCAGGGCGAGTATGCCGACCCTAGCGGACATCTCAGTCCACAAAACAGCACTAAGAATAATACCGCAAACAAGCGTGATAGGTCCGAGAACAAATTTATTCTCATCGCGCTTACGAGCCGCTGCTGCAGTTATGTCAGAAACAAGGGGAATCTCAACACCGTTCAAACGGAAAAGCTCCGCAATGGTATACAAAACACCCATAATGCATAAAATTACGATTACAGGAATTCTTGCAAAGTGCAGGAAGATAGGAACAAAAGCCGTACAAATATGTATCGTCTTACGGAAAAACTCTTTTTGCAATGAGGTCAACTTCTTTTTTACATCGATTCCAGCTTCTGGACAAAAAAACTTCATATTCCTATAGATACCAGACCAATTAAAACAAGAGTTAAAGGGAACCGACGATTTACAGTCAGCCCCCTTCCCATAAAGTAACGCTTACTATTGCAAAATCTTCTCGTTTTCAAGATAACGAGGAATTTCAGTATAAATCGCAGGCTCAAACTCTGCAATCGGATGCATTACATATTTTGAGTTTCTTGCTGCAAGGTTCTCATCGCCCTGCCCAAGCTTTATCATAGTTTCCTGATTACGAGTCAGGGAATCCCATGCACGCATAGAATCAGAGAATCTTACTATAGCCTGGGCATTGTACTCGCTGTTACCAGTTTGTTTTGCAATACGATAGAGAGTAACACCAAGATTGTTACTTGCATGCATATATCTCTCAACGATTTTGTGATCATCCTCGTCAGTCTGAGGAGAAAGCACACCTATTCTAGCTCTTTCCACTTCAAGCAAACGAATTAAATCATTGTAGTAGCTCAACGCTGCAAAATTGTCGCCCCTTAGAGAGAGAACGTTTGCAAGGGAGATAAGCAAATTCTCATCCGTTGATTTAGTCTCTGCAACTTTCAAGAAAGATGCAAGAGCTTTATCATATTCATGCTTACCATAGTAAATAGCTCCAACTCGGAAATTCAAAGTCGGCGTATCATTCTTGATTTTTATAGCGGTCTCATAATGTTTCAATGCACCGTCCAAATCGCCTGCAATGAAATAATCAATGTCACCAATATCAGCAAAAAGCTTTCCTGTATTTTCATCGCCCTCAAGCCCTGTCTTTTTGTTTTCTTCATTATACAGGTTTATTCCGCGAGTAAACACTTCCTGAGCCTTCAAGTATTCTCGTGTCTCGTTATAAAGCTCGCCAAGAATTCGGGCTGCGTTTATTTCCCTGTAAACGTTTTTCTTCGTACGAACCTTTACATTCTTAAAAAGAGTAAGGGCATTGTTCATTTCTGACCGAGCCTGCTCCATATAGCCATTATAAATGAAATACCGAGCAAGGTTGTAGCGGCTTACAGGATTTGTCAAATCAGATTTTATAGCAATCTCAAGCATACCACGAACATCTTCAATGAAAGAGCGAAGATATTCGTCATTTTTGCTAAGAGTACCATAAAGTTTATCAAGCAAATAGCCACTAAGTTCAGTCCAGTCCTGAGAACTCAGCGATTTTTTGTTCGGATAGAACAGAGTCTTATACTGAAGAACCTTACGGAGCTGGTCTGTACGGATGTAATATCTGAGCATACGAGCAGGATAAACCTTTTCTTTAGGATATTTAGTCTCCAAATATGAATATTGCTTCATAGCATCCTCATACTTTGAAGGATCCTCTTCCGCCCATTCAAGGTAAATATCACCCAAAAGAAGAATTCCATCAGGATCATTTATATGATGATCAAGAACATGGCGGCGTACGATTTTTTCTGCGTGAGCGTAGTTCGAGCGGTCATACAATTCCATATTCGCATAATCAAGACCAGCCTTCTTATCAAAATTAAAATAGCCGAGTATGTTGCGGTACATAAGGGCTGCCCGTTCATACTGCTTGCGTTCCCTGTAACCTTCTGCATATTTAAAGAACCATTTCTTTACAGGCTTATATTTTACAGCCTCATTGAATTTTTCTTCAGACTGAGGGAATTCATTATTCTCAAGAAGGGCATAACCTTGCTTGTAATTCATATTAGCCATTACAGGCTTATAGATGAAGTGTACGCCCGCTTTGAACAGACCTATAGCAACAAAGAATAGTACAACGCCAACAATAGCCAGCGGAATTATCCTGTTTTTGAGCTGATACTGGAAAGATTGCTTATAAGCCTCATACTGAGCGAAGGAACGACGCTCAAAGTCACGAGGAACATTAATCGCAATGTCCAGCATTTTTTCAAGCTGGGTCGCAACCTGTCGGGCAGAGGCCTTCTTTACAATCTTATCGATTACCTCAAAGACTGTCTCATCAGTAAACTCGTTCTTTGCGATAAATTCTTCTATAATTACGCGAAGATTCAGAGGATACTCAGCAAGATTTTCCTTAAAACGTCTGTATTCATCATCTGTAAGCGAATTTTTCGGAGCCGGTCCAACTGCTCCAGAAGCAGTTGAGGCACCAGCAGCTGGGCGACCTTTTCCTAAATCGGCGGTATCTGTATCGGAGAAGCCTGGAATCTCAAAATCATCAGCAAGAACAAAGTCATCGCCGCTAGAAAATCCCTCAACAGAGGTTTCAGGGAACTCATCATCGCCCCCCTGACCTTCTTTTTTCTCTTCCGCAGCAAAATCAAGACCTTCCATAGCAGAAGTGTCAAACACATCCGCAAGGACTTCCTGAGTCGCGTCTGGAGTTTCAGCCTCAGTTTGAGAAGATTTATCAAAATCAAGACCAGAGGTGTCAAAAATATTGTCTATATCATTAGAAACCGGAGAATTATCAGATGTAGCGCTTTCTTTAGTCCCCTCACCTGACGCAACATCTTCTGGCAATGTATCAACAGGAACAGAAGTGTTATCGTCAAAATCTGGCATTTCCATGGAACCCAGACCTGACAAATCAACATCGCCAACTGGTGAGACAGACTCTGAAGAAGGTGCTTCTGACTCAGAAGAAAGATTATCCGAAAGATTCATATCGTCCAAGAACGACGTATCAAGAGGTTCATCAGCACCACTACTTGGAATATCTGATGGGATCTCCACAGTCTCTGCATCTGACGGCAGCACATCTGCCAGATTGTCAGTTGATTGTAAAACAGCAGACTGCTCTTCTTTAGGAAGGACATCATTCTCGGCAATGTTTTCCGGCAAGCCCTCGTTCATATCGATTGGCTCACCAGAAAATGCGAAGTCGCTGTTAGGGTCGTTACCAGAATCTGCGGGAGCAGCACCAAGAGAACCCAAATCAGCGAACATATCGTCAAGGTCAGAAGAATCAGACGCAACAGGCTCTGCATCAGGAACAGCAGCTTCTGCCGCTGGTGCTGGAGAATCTTTCATAAATTCATCAAGACCAAGGTCATCAAGTCCTCCGTCCGTGTCTGGCGAAATCAAAGAGTCAATATCAATTCCGTCAGATGAACCTGAGGACTCTCCTACATCCGAGAGCAAATCCTCAACAGGCTCCATCTCCGTTGGCTCAGATATTTCATCAGGAGTATCAGAATCAGACGCATCTTCTGGCTCTGGGATTCCAACAATAAAATCATCAGAATCATCTTCTTCAGAAATTCCTTCTGGAATAGGCGGAAAATTTAGCTTCTCACCACGCTGAGCACGAATTACCTCTTCATCACCAAGTTTCTGCACGTCGCCGATGAATTTTTTCAGCTGATTTAATCCTGGCATTCTCTTTATTTACTCCCACTACTTCTATATCAACATCAAAAGAAATCCAATTTTAAATTACAACAGGCTAAAGCCTGTCTTTATATTCTAACAAAAGTTTCTGTTTTGTTACAGAGAAACTCAAAAACTTAATTTTTTTGAGTTCGGAAAGTTTCTCACATTCATTTTTCGGCACTTTCACAAATCTCCTTTAGTATTTGGGCGAATGTCGAGTTTCAAAAAGTAAAATATGCAGAAACCAACTCCCAGCGGGACCCCAAATGAGCACGACAACGAATGTGCTCAATCCCGAAAAAAAGGCTCGCTTGAAGCTACGCAGCGAATACCGTGCTTCGCCCTACGGCACGCCGTACGCACTTGCTACGCCGTATGTGCAGATTTTTTTTCGTGCGTGGAACCCCGCTTCCGTTGCTTTCTGAGCTTTATATCAAAACTCGACATTCACCCTAATAAAGTTCATAAAACAAACAACTTCGCTTATTAAGACCAAAATTTGAGTAAATTTGGAGATTTTGGATATGCCCTCGACAATTTTTCTATAAAAATACACTAAAAAATATGTAATATCTTTAAATTTTCTCCAATGTACCCGATAATTAAGTATGAAAAAAATATTTTTTGGTTTTCTTCTTTCAATCTGTATTTTTTCTCAGTCTGCTTTTGCAAAAGATTTACCAAAAGCTCCAGACACATATAATTACGATATGCTCGTTTCAAAGATTTCTGGTGTAAAGGCTCCTTACGTAAGTGGAGATTACATTGTTTTTACATCAGCGAACAATGCCCGCTCAATCGGTATTTCCTTTGATTTTGAAAATTTTAAGAAAATTCACTATTTTAACTTGCATAAAACACGAAATTTTGAAGGTGAAGTAACAGAATCTTGGTATTTCTACGTTCTCGAAAAACCTAAAAAAACAAATTCAATTTCATACAGGCTGATTATTGACGGCTTGTGGACAGTAGATCCTAACAACAAGAACACATATTTTGACACAAAGGAAGGCATTATGCTTTCTTATATTACAATTCCTGAAAAAGATCCTGAAATAACAGAAATCGGCTCTGAGTACACTCATTTTGTATGTTTTGCAGAGCCGGGACAAAACATAAGGCTTGGCGGAACGTTCACAAACTGGGATTCTTGGATTTACACAATGAAAGAAATCGTTCCTGGTCGTTATGAGCTGGATATCCCTCTTCCCGCCGGAACATATTATTATTCATACTTTGTTGGAATGTCTTCGTTCTTGGACAAAACGAACCCGCAGAAAGGCTACTCCTCCGATGGAAAAGTAGTCTCATGTATTACAGTAAAATAAAAGAAAATCAGAACGTATATATTTACACTTTTTTGAATCGCATAAAAAAACACCCTTAAAACCGCTCTTTACAGCAAAGCTTTAAGGGTGTTTTTTATTGGATTTTTATCGGAAATTTCCGAGCTGGCTCATCAATTTTGCCTGCATTCCCTTGTTACGACTAAGTTTCTTCATCGTAAGCTTAGTTTTCTCAAACTGCTTTATCAGTTTGTTTACCTCAGCTACAGATGTTCCACTACCCTTTGCAATACGTTTTCTTCGAGAAGGTCCTATAATAAGGTGATTTGCCCGCTCTTTTTTTGTCATTGCCTGAATAATAGCTTTCTGACGTTTCATTCCGTCGAGATTAAGCTTACTTTCGTCAATCTGTCCAGAAAGACCTGGAATCATATCAATCAAAGATGAGAGGCTTCCCATCTTGTTTACCCTGTCAAACTGCTCAAGCATATCGTCAAGAGTAAACTCGTTTCGAGCCATTTTTTGCTCAAGTTTCTTAGCTTCCTCAATATCAACAGTTTCCTGAGCTTTCTCAACAAGGCTGACGATATCACCCATACCAAGAATTCGGCTTGCGATTCGCTCTGGATGGAACGGTTCAAAATCCTCGGTCTTCTCACCAGTACCAATGAAGAGAATTGGTTTTCCTGTAATACTCTTCAAAGAAAGAGCCGCACCACCCCTTGCATCGGAGTCAAATTTAGTAAGGATTACGCCACTAAGACCTAGCTGCTCGTCAAAAGATTTTGCAATGTCAACTGCATTCTGTCCAGTCATTGCATCAGCAACAAGGATTGTCTCAACAGGATTTACAGCCTTTTTTACATCGACAAGCTCTTTCATCATACTGTCGTCAATCTGCAAACGACCTGCAGTATCGACAATTACAGTATCAATACCATTTTTCTTTGCATAACTAATACTGTTTTTTGCAACAGCAACGGCATCCGATGCACCTTCCTCAAAATAAACAGGAACATTGATTTTTTCGCCAAGCTGCTTCAACTGCTCAACGGCAGCAGGACGAACAAGGTCACAAGCAACGAGAAGAGCTTTTCGCCCGTTTTTTACGAGGCGAGCAGCAAGCTTATGTGCGGCGGTTGTTTTACCAGCTCCCTGCAAACCAAGAAGAAGCACGACGCTCTGTGTATCAGGACCTTTGAGCTGCAAGTCAACTTTTGAGTCACCAAGCAGGGCAACAATCCTGTCATAGATAATCTTTACAAACTGCTGACCTGGATCAACGGCACGAAGAACTTTCTCTCCCTTTGCCTCTTCTATAGTAGCATTTACAAAGCGACGAACAACACGAAGGTTGACATCAGCTTCAAGCAACGCCATTTTTATCTGTTCAACAGTTTCTTCAATATTTTTCTCAGTAATTGTAGATTTACCGCTAACGGTACGAACAATATCACTAAATGTATTTGTAATTTTCTCAAGCATTTATTTTTCCTTGCGTAAGAAGTTCATGCAAAAAATCCATCGGCTTTATCTCTTTGTTAAGGATTCTGTACAAGCCATCACAAATAGTAAGTTTCAAATTATATTTCTGTGCAATCTCATGTACAAATTTACATGCAACAGCACCTTCTGAAAGATAGCCAACTTCAGAGATTCTGTTAATCAAATCATCCAGATTTTCAAAACGATCAAGAATATCTGTCTTTATAATATCCTGCCCAAAACGTCTGTTTCGACCATATTTTGAGCGGCAAGTTACGTCCAAATCACCAACACCAGCAATTGATGTAAAAGTCTCAGAATGCGTTGCACCCATAGCAAAACCAATTTGCTGGATTTCATTCAAACCTGCGGCAAGAAGCAATGACTCTGCATTGTCGCCGAAAACATCGGAATGCTCACTAACTGCATCAAGGCTGCCATATACAACAGCAATAACATTTTTTGCAGCGGCACATATCTGAACACCGATTACATCAAGGCTTGAATACACCATAAGTCCTGGAACCCGCAGCAACTCCCTGAAACGGATTGAATTCTTAGGATTCTCGCTCGCTGCGATAAGACCCGTAAGCTTGCCCATTGCAACCTCTTCCGCATGGCTTGGGCCTGCAATGTAAACAAGCGAGTTTTTGTAATGTTCAGGAAGAACGCTCTCCAAGGTTTCAAGAACTAGGCGAGGACCTGATTCAGAAGCGACAAAACCTTTTGTCAAAACGCCTATAACAGTCTTGCCTTCTTTTATTGATGGTACTTCTGAAATTTGCTTTGCAGTTGCACTTAAATAAAGAGACGGACTTGAAAGCAACAAAAATTCTTTGTCTGCAACAACCTTTTCAATGTCCTCAGATGCGGTCATATTCTCAGAAAGAGGATAGCCAGGCAAGAACCGTTTGTTTTCATGGTCATTGTTTATGCCATCAACAACGTCTTTTTCTCGAGCCCAAATCTCTACCTTATGACCACCCCGTGCCAATGCCTGTGCAAGACCTGTACCCCATGCACCTGCACCAATCACACCTACGTTCTTTGAATTCATAATATCCTCGATTTAGAACCAAAGAGCAGCTTCATCATTCCAATCAAGAAGCTCCTCAGGTTTAAAGAAAAGATTTACTTCTCGGGCAGCACTTTCATCACTATCCGATGCATGAATAACGTTATGATTAGTATGAGAGCAGAAATCACCGCGGATTGTTCCTGGAGCTGCTTCAGAAGGCTTTGTAGCACCAACTACTTTTCTGACCAAAGTGACACAATCATCACCTTGCCAAACCATAGCAACGACAGGTGCACTTGTAATATAAGAAACCAAATCATCATAAAAAGATTTTCCCTTATGCTCTGCATAATGCTGTGCAGCGAGCTCTGGGGAAATCTGCATAAGTTTCAAACCTACAAGTTTGAGTCCTTTATTCTCAAGTCTTGTAATAACCTGTCCAACCAGCCGGCGATTCAACACACCAGGCTTACACATAGTAAAACATCTATTTGCCATTCTAATATTATACAATGAATCCCAGAATTTTACAATGTACTTTATCTAACGTAACTACAAGTTTAAATTCCTGTTAAACTTACAGCCTTTGTGCACAAAACCGCAATTTTCTTCGTAAATTGCCTCAAAAAATCACAATAAAATGATGTTTTCAAAAGAGAGCTAAAAAACAACAACAAATGCTAAGACCTGTTTGAATCTATCAAAAGTTTCTCAACCTCGTCAATAACCGCATCAGGAGTACTTGCACCAGCTGTAAGCCCAACGGTTTCAAAAGAAAAAAACTCCTCAGGGATTTCTGCCGCGCTTTCAATAAGAACTGCTTTCTTGCATAATTTTTGAGCAGTTGCAAGCAATCTTTTTGTATTGGCACTTGTTTTTCCACCAATTACAATAATCGAATCGACCGCGGAACACAATTTTTCAAGAGCCTGCTGCCTTTTATATGTCGCTGGACAAATTGAATTAACACATTCAAAATCAGGTACGCTCTGTCTTAGTATATCCTGAATTTTTGAGAATACTGCTATGCTGAACGTTGTCTGGCTCAAAAGCACTGTTTTCTTGTTTCTATCAAATTTATCTTGGGAAAGCACCGACTGCAATTCATTTTCATCTTTTATCAAAAAGAAGCGGGCTGGAAGTCCTGCTCCCTTAGCAGCCTCCAGCGCGTAGCCTTCAATTCCAATAACTTCGCCGTGATTTTTGTCACCAGCAAAAATTATATTATAATCCTTTGAAGCATAATCAGCGGCCCTTTTCTGGCTCAATTTTACAAGAGGACAAGTAGCATTCACAATACGGCAGCCCGTCCGCTGCAATTTTTCAAGTACGTCGGGAGAAATTCCATGAGCACGTATAATCACGGTGTCGTTCTCAGAGAGCGCATCAAAATTACCCTCATCTATCACGGACAATCCCCTCTTCTCAAAAGAGTCTAGAACTATTGGATTATGAATCAAAGGCCCCAAAGAAAACGAACGACCTGCATTTTGTTCTGTCAGAACCTGATCCGCAGAATTTACGGCACCATGAACCCCAGAACAAAAACCAAGAATATCAGCCCTTATTACTTTCATGCTTTTACTCCATAAAAAAAGCAGGATGAAATAACATCCTGCTTTTTGCTAATATACAGGTCTAATAAAAACTAAACCTGAGCTTCTGGCTGGAACCTGCTTACATAAGTACGTGCTGGCATATCATCAAACTTGTAGTTTTTACGTACCAAGGCAATGAATGCACTTGAAATAAAGATTGATGAATAACAACCGCTTATCAAACCGACTGTCAAAGCCAATGCAAAATCATGGATTGTTCCAGTCGTAAAGAAGTATAGAGCGAGAACTGCGAACAAAGTTGTTACCGTCGTGATGATAGAACGGCTCAATGTTGCAGAAAGCGCAGAATCCAACACATCTTTAAAATTCTTTGTCTCAACAACTTTAAGGTCATTACGAACCCTGTCAAGGATAACGACTGTTGCGTTTATTGAGTAACCAATAATTGTAAGCAAAGCAGCCAAAGTTGTAGTGCAGAATTCCATCTGGCTCCAAGAGATAAATGAAATCATAATCAATGTATCATGTACGATAGCAATTACTGAAGCCAAAGCAAAATCCCAATGGAAGCGGATTGTTGCATAAATAAAGATGAGCAAAAGTGTCGCAATTACAAGGATAATAGAGCTTGAGATAAGCGACTTACTGAACTGAGCGCCTATAAAATCAGATTTAATTACAGAAACTTTGTCTGCACCAAAAGCAGAAACAAGAGCATCTGATACGCGAGCCTGAACGTTTTTGCTGTTTTCGTCGCCAGAAACTCCCATTCTGATTTGATAGCTTACATCCGAGCCAACGCCCAAAGATTTTACGTCAACATCAGAAAAGTTTTTGAGAGCTGCACGAACTTCGTCAGCAGAAACAATTGCATTCTCATCAACTGCAAAGAGACGATAAGGATTTGTTCCCAAAACTGTAGAATCTGAGGAGTTTACAAACAAGCCGCCATCAGTAAGGTCTACGTTTGAAAGAACCTTAGCATTAACTCCCTCAATTGCATTGAGCTTCGCAGCAAAATCAGAAGAAGTCTTATTTTCTGCATAAGGAAGGGCTACAGTTTTATTCTCAGCTCCAACACCGCTTACAACGACATGGAGACCAGCAGAGCTTGTTTCGAGAGATACCGTTGCGCTGCCGTTATAAGTAACCTCAATAACAGTAGGCGCAATGCGGATTTCTTCCATCATACCTGGCTTAAAATCAAGACCAAAGTTAACGCCTCTTACAAAGAGAGACACAACTCCTGCAAGAATAAGAACAGCACTTAAAACAACAGCAATGGGAAAGAATTTACTGAATTTTACTATTTTTTTCATTATTTAACCCTCCAGCTGATGCTCATCTTATTCTTATGAAGAACATCTGTACCAAAATCAAACATAAGGCGAGAAACAATAAGGGCTGTAAATACAGAAGAACATACACCGATTGCGAGAGATACCGCAAATCCCTGAATAGAACCTGTACCAAGTTTTGACAAGAACGCAGCAGCAATGAACGTAGTAATGTTAGAGTCCATAATTGCCCAGAAAGCGTTCTCAAAACCTGCTGTTACAGCAACAGCTCGGCTCTTGCCAAGAACCAACTCTTCTTTGATTCGCTCAAAAATAATTACGTTAGCATCTACAGACATACCAACTGTAAGGATAAGACCTGCAATGCTCGAAAGAGTCAATGTCAAGTTAAATGCGCTCAAGAAAGCGAAAATAATGTATATATTCAAAATCTGTGCGACAACGGCATTGATTCCTGCACCTTTGTAGAAAAGAATCATAAAGATAAGTACGGCAGCGAGACCAAACAAAAGGGCATTGATACCCTGATGAATAGCCTGTTCTCCAAGGGAAGCTCCGACAACCTGCTGGCTCTCAACTTCGAGAGGAACCTCAAGCCAAGCTGTCTGGAGAACTTTCTGAATATTGAAAGCTTCTTCTGTACTGAATCCTCCAGAAAGCGAAACCGAACCACCATTGATTGCAGTTTTGATTGTAGCAGCTGATTTGATTTTGTCATCGCTTACAATTGCAAGACGCTCACCTACGTGCGCTCCTGTAAAGTCTGCGAAAATAGCAGCACCCTCTGAATCAAGGATGAAGTTAACTTCTGGCTGATTTGTAGTACTGTCAGAAGTAACCTGCGCAGATTTTACATGCTTACCATCAAGTGCAACTTCTTTCTTTACAACGATATAAGCAATACGCTCGTCAAGACCGTAATCATCTTTCTCATACAATCCCATAACCTCGCAGTCATCAGCAATGATAGAAGGATCTGCAAGCTTACCATCAGAAGTAAACGTAGCAGCAGGATTTCTAGAATAGTAATTATTGAACTTAACGGTCTCAGCTTCATCAACGAGACGGAAGTTCAATATACCTTTACCCATGATAAGTGTATTTACGCTCTCACTATCAGCAGCACCTGGAATCTCAATGTAGATTCTATCTTCGCCCTGCTGGCGGATTACTGGCGATGTAAGACCAAATTTATCGATACGACCTGTCAAGCTCTCAATAGCCTGAGCCATAGCATCTTTCTTGAACTGATCAACGCTAACAACCTTGTCGCTGTCTTTCTGAGCAGCAAGAGCTCCATCCAAATCTGCACGGACGATAATATTCATACCGCCGCTAAGGTCAAGACCAAGCTTTACAGAGTTGTTGTAACGACGTTTTGCTTTAAGGATTTCATCCCTATAGTGACCCTCAATGATTTTTTCCATCTCAGCTCTTGGGTTAAATCCTGTGAATGAATTCAGCACAGCACCAACTGTCATTACAGACGGAATCTCAAATGAATTTCCAAATTCCTTCGCCATCTTTGCAGTTGCGTTGTAATTTCTCTGAGCAGCTTTTACAAGATAGTCATAAGATGGATCAAGAGTAGAATCTAGTGATTCTCTTGCAATTTTTATAAGGTTCTCAATTTCCTCATGCGCTTTTACTGTTGAATAATCCTTGATTTTTTCAAGCGAGCCGAGCGCAAGATTCTGCTGATCTTTTGGAGTATACGCATACCAGCAGATTGATGGCCACAGGAATGCAAAACAAATTCCTAGCAGCAACAAAATAATGATAAAACGAGTTCGTTTGTTCATTTTTAATAAGTACTCCGGTATTTTTATTCAGATTTTGATTCTTCTGAAACTGTTGAAGTTTCTTCAGAATCTGCATTCTTTTCGGATTCAACTTTTTTGTCAGCCTTTTTGTTTTCTACTGGCGTATCAACAACAACAGTAGCGATAGCTGATTTGTTGAATTCAAGTTTTGTGTTTTCATCAACTTTTACAATTACAGTCTTTTCTTTTGCTGAGCTTACGACACCATGGATTCCTCCGATGGTAACTACTTTATCGCCTTTTTTGAGGGCGTTAATCATTTTTTCTGTTTCTTTCTGTTTTTTATTCTGTGGACGAATGATAAAGAAATAAAAAATAATGATGATAAGAACAAAAGGGAGTACAGACATTGCTATACTCTGGCTTCCTGTAGGAGCCGCATCTTGCAAAAATGGAACAAATGGCATTTAATTTCCTTCCTTAGTTTTTTATAATTTTAAATATAAAGTCTGAATAGAATATCATTTTACACTCTTAACCGTCAATAAAAAAACCTCCTTTACGGAGGGTTTTTGCAACAAGAGATGATTTTAACGCAAATAACACTAGAAAGCTAGGACGAATGTCGAGTTTTG
>CADCRJ010000031.1 GCA_902803735.1 uncultured Spirochaetaceae bacterium | reverse complement strand
TGCTTAAAAAGTGATAAATGGAAATTTATATGCAATATGCAACTTTCGGAAGAAAGAAAAATAATTTTCGACAAATATACTAATCCAGTTGACGGAACTGATTTTTTTATTTTTAAGAATGTAAAAAACGCAGTCCTTACAAAGGTTAGACGAGAGCAATGTTTTGGTCTGGAATTAGCAGCTGCATGGATGGAGTCAGGAGTAATAGATAGATTGAATTATTCTTTTTTTGGAAAACCTCTTCCTGAGCATATCAGAAAGGACATTCCTTTTTATGAATGATTTTTTAGCGCAGAAACTCCTGCATTTTACGAACTTTCATGTGCAGTTGTTTTGGGAGGACTTTTAGAAAATATGAACACAAATAGAAAACCAACTTTTTTTAAACCGTCAACTTGGAAAACTCCAACTTTTCGGGAGGAAATTTTTATATGGATTGCTGGAGTGATAAAAATGCGTAGATGGGAAAAAATGGATATAGATGAATATCTATATATACTTTCTGGAAGAAAAGACATTCAAGATAAACTTGAAAAAGAAGAACTTGACGAACGTATGAAGCAGAATCTTTCTGAGGCTGACAATAATTTTATGAAACTCACGAAAGAAACTCAAAAGGCTGTTCTTGACGTAGAAAATTCCAATATTCTTGATACAAAGAACAAATACTGGTTTCTATATCGTATTTTAGAACGTAAGTATGAAGACTGGCTCATTTATGCAAGTTTTTAACAAGCTGTGGAAATAATAGAAGATAAAAGCTCGAGACAGAAACGTTGCAAAAGCTTGCTAAAAATCTGTAGTTCGGTAGTGGAGACGGAGCAAAAAATGATTCTGAGCGGTGCGAGCAAAACGAGACAGATATAAATTCCGCTCAGCCATCATTTTTTTGAAACGCCGTAACGAAAGAACTACAGATTTTTGAACAGCCCCTTATTGTCAAACAAGGCTAGTTCAATGCAGTTTTCAATGCATCAAGGTTGTTTTTCATAGTTCCGTAGTATGTCGCACCCTTTGAAATATCCTTTGCGGTCGTTGACTGCATTGAGTCGAAGGTAACAACATTCACGCTCTTGTTGTTGCTGTTCTGTATGATTGTGCGGGCAAGCTTTCCGTCGCCGCTCTCAATCTTACATACATTCTTTAGGTTAAGCTCATTTACTTTGCCAGACAAGAACATAATCGTCTTGAAGCTTGCCTCTGTCTCAGCAGAGCAGCCTACAAACGCAGCGTAGTATTTGAGACCGTAATCCTCTATCATGTAACGGAACGGGAAGCGGTCACCAAAGAGCAATGTTTTTACAGAAGCTGCTTTTACAGTCTTCTCGTAGTCTGAATCAAGAGCGGCAAGCTTTGCTTTGTATGCGGCGAGGTTTGATTTATAGAGAGCCGCATTAGCTGAGTCTTTCTGACAAAGAGCCTCGGCAATCGAATCACACAAAATAGATGCGTTCTTCAAAGAAAGCCAAACGTGCTCGTCCATCTCCTCTTCTTCATCGTCATCATCATGATGATGAGCGTCATGGTGGTGATGACCTGAAAGGTGCTCTCCGATTTGATGAGCGGTCATATCAGCAGGGAAGAATGTTGGCCAGTATTTTTCTGGGTCCTCAATTGCGTCAAAGTTTGTGTTGCTCATTCTAAGGTGAAAATGCTCTGCGGCAGCTGGTTCAATCATGTGGTCATTGATTTCGATGAATCTAGGGGCAGCAGATTTTTTATCAGTATTCTCAAATCTGTACATAGCGGCTTTAGTTCCGCCAGACCAAACCTGAATGAAATATCCGACATATTTATATTTTGCGCTGACACTCTTTCCATTGTCATATTTGTATGTGATTTTGTCGCCTTTGATTGAGACTGAGGCTATATCAGTCTTGTAGCCCGTCTTGTAATATTCTTTGTATTCTGCGGCTGTCTTTTTGCCGTCCTCAGCCTTCTCTTCCCAAGCTTCGTCAAGGCTTCCGTTCAATACAAGCGGATATGGAGACTGCCAGTCGCCAGCCCAGTCAGAAAGACTCCTGTCTTTTACATCGTGGTCGTCAAATGTCGAGACTTCTTTTCCATGATGATGATGATCCTCATGTCCATGCTCATCGTCACCGTGCTCGTGGTGATGCTCGGCTTCCATACCTTCGATAACCTCTTCAGCCTTGACCCTGTCGCCCAAAACTTCAAGAAGATTGATAGCGACAAGTTTTTTGTTGTCGGCAGCTTTAAGAACGTTCTCTACCCAGCCGTCGCTCTCGCCGCCTACGTAGATGAAGATGTCTGCCTTAGAGATTCTTGCGATGTCCTTTGCTGTAGGCTGATAGCTGTGCAAATCAACGCCATTGTTCAAAAGGAGCGAAACGTCCACGGACTTTGATTTAGGTCCTACAATCTCACGAACCCAGTCATATTCAGGAAAGATTGTCGCAACAACCTTTGTCTTAGCAAAAGAATATGCAGTCAATGCAAAGAATGCAGCCACAGCCGCAAAAGTTTTTCTTAATTTCATTTTTTTTCTCCGTAATATATGTGATTTTATGCTATTGCTTTTTCATCAAGGCACTCTTTGAGGGAGTTTTCTATCTCGCTCTGATTGTAGCCTTTGCCGATAAATACAATCTGATTCTCCCTGTCGCCAAATTCAGAATCCCAGTTGTCGCGAAGCTCTGGATTTGATTCCAAGAAAGCGTTTTTCTGCTCCTCCACAAGGGCATCAATCCAATATGAGACTTCGGTCACAGATGTGTTGCGGCCTGCCTGCTCAAAAAGCTGAACGTCTGCATCTGCATCAGAGAACCAGATATAGCCCTTCGCCCTTATTAGTCCGCCAGGATACTTCTTGTTGACAAAATCAAGGAACCGCTCCCTGTTGAACGGTCTTCGTTCCTCAAATACAAACGAAGAGATTCCGTACTCGTCCACACAGCCGTTCTTGTTCTGCTCAATGCTGTTGATTGCCTTCTGGATTGCAGAAGATGAGTCAACCTGCTCAAAATCAAACGGTTCAGTTGTCAATATCTCGTCTGCCTCGACAGAGCCGTTCACACAGCGAACAATCGGGGCTTTTGGCTGGAAGTCGCGGATAAGCTTCTCAACAGCAAGAATCTGATTCTCATCGAGCAAGTCGCACTTGTTAAGGACGATTCTGTTGCAGAATTCCATCTGGTCGACAATCAGCGTCGTTATGTCAGAATCAGTAAGTCCGTCCGAGTTTTTCTTCTCCTCGTAATGAGAGAGTTTTGAAAAAAACTCGCGGTAAATTCTATCTGCGTCTACAACGGTAACGATTGAGCTAAGATAAACGTTTGTCTTAGGGTTTTCCTCCTCATAGGCAAGGAAGCTTGCGGCAATTGAGCCTGGGTCGCTGATTCCTGATGCTTCTACAAAGACCGCCTCGGCAGTATTTGCTTTGGAAATTGCTTCCATCTGCTTTATGAACTCTTCGCGGAGAGTGCAGCAGATACAGCCGTTCTGAAGCTCAAACATCTGAGCCTGAGCTACTGCCGCACCCTGCTTTTTTAGGATTTCTGCATCCACGTTGATGCTTCCCATATCATTTACGACCAAGGCAACCTGACGCTTTTCCTGTCGGAGCAAGTTGTTGAGCAAGGTGGTCTTTCCAGAGCCGAGATAGCCTGTCAAAAGCACTACAGGCTTTTTCTGAGATTTTTTCATAATGATTCCTCGTAATTTTTTGACTTAAAACAATGAAACAAAAAATAAGCGGGGAGCGTCAGTCATTAAGTTTGATTTTTTGTGCCACAAGCGTCAGGGAGACACAGAATAATGAGCAAGAGACACAAATAAAAACAGAAGATATATAAATAGAAGAAAGGCAAGGGCAAAAATCCCCTGCCCCGCAATTTCTCAGATTATTCTTGACAGTTTCTATGCAAAGGCAGACTGAGCAGTCGTCACCCGTACAGTGATGGTCGCATAAGAAAAGCTCGAATGTGAGCGCAGAGAAAAGAGCGAGAATCACCAGTGAGGCAACAAGAACAATACGCCTTGAAAAGTCAGTTCTGCACACGTTAGTGTTGCAAACGTTAGTTCTGCACACGTTAGTGTTGCTCATTCTGCTTCTCCTTTTTTCTGCAATTGGCACACAGTCCGTAAAAAACAGTCCTGAAGAGATTGATTGATATGCCGTGATTTGCTTCCAAATGTTCCTGCAAATGCACAAGCTCTTCGCAGTCCAAATGGATAAGAACCCCGCACTTCTCACACTTTATGTGAAAATGCCCGCCAAAATCGCCGCTCTCAACGACAGGCTTTGATTCGCCCGTATACTCAAAGCAGGCAGCAGATTGCTCGTCAATGTAGTATTTGAGCACAGAGCCGTCTGCCACGAACTTCTCAAGCTGGCGGTAAATAGTTGCCATTCCTATTGTTATCTGTTTTTGCAAGAAATGATTGCGAACGTCTTCCGCTGTAAAATGAGCACCTTTTGTTTGTTTTAGGAACGAAAGCAGTAAATCCTGCTGTTTTGTTCTATATGCCGCTTTTACCATTTTTAACGTCCGCCTTCTGCAATTTGATAACGAGTATCAAATTACAGTATGAGCGAAAAAATGTCAATATGAGAATGAATCTCAAATTAGTGCTTCAACTTCTTCTCGGTGAAGAGGCTTATTTTCCTCGTATTTACTACGGTTTTCCTCAATCTCTTCGTAAGTCCAGAGCCGGCCTTTGTTCATGCCAGGACAATCAGCGGCACACTCGTCCCACATTTTCTTGTCGTCTACCATCCATGACCAGAACGGGTAAGTTGAGCATTGGACAGGGCGAGCCTCGTAAGCCGTACAGCCAGAATCCCAGAGAATGCAGTCGTAGTTCTTCTTCTCTTTAAGAGCAAGGACTTGCGTTCCGTAGTAATAATCAGCCCAACGACAATATTTATCAATAAACTCTTTTATGCCCATTTTGAAGAACGAGCACAGTTCTTGCAAGTCTCGCTTTGAAAGGTAAACGAACCCAGGAGAGTGTCCGCAGCAGAACGAGCACCTCTGGCAAGAAAAATTAAGTCCGTCTTTATAAAATTTCTCATTATCCATAGCTTTCAAACTATAATGAAAAACAGGAATTGTGCAAGCGTAGAATATGGTTTACATTCTAAGCTAAACTCAATTCAGGATTTTACAGGAATTCATAAATGAACAAGATTTTTGATACTATGAAAGCAGCCGTGTTTGATATGGACGGAACGCTGCTGGACTCAATGCCTATGTGGCATACAGTTTCGGACAAATACTTAGAAGGAAAAGGGATTCAGCCACCAGCAGAGCTTTGGGATAACGTCAAGCGGCTCACTGAGATAGAGACAGCAAACTACTTTATAAGCAACTTCGGCATAAAAGACCCAATAGAAAGGATTTGC
The DNA here is from genome assembly GCA_902803735.1 of uncultured Spirochaetaceae bacterium. Taxonomy (GTDB): domain Bacteria; phylum Spirochaetota; class Spirochaetia; order Treponematales; family Treponemataceae; genus Treponema_D. The sequence goes on along the minus strand of CADCRJ010000031.1, from coordinate 9,403 downwards.
GCTGATTTTCGCTCAATCATTGCGTTTGAATACCATAATAAGCTTCAGCTCAAAGACGGAGCAAAAGAATTGCTGCAGCACCTCAACAGCAAGGGAATTCCTTGCGTGCTTGCGACGGCAACAAACCGCCCCTGTGTCGATGCCTGTCTTGCAAGGCTCGGAATCGCGCCGCTGTTCACGGAAGTCCTGACTTGCCTTGAGCTGGACACGACAAAAAAAGAGCCGCTTATTTTTGAGCGTGCAGCAGAAATATGCGGAGCCTTGCCGTCTGAAACAGTCATCTTTGAGGACGCTCTTCATTGCATACGCACGGCAAAAAAAGCGGGGTTCGCTGTCTGCGCCGTTTACGACAAAAGCTCTGACGAGATAACAGAGCCGCCTGAGTCTGATTGGGACAGAATCAAAAAGATTGCAGACTGTACGGTAAACTCACTTACAGAGATTATTCCTCAGCAATCACGTCATTGAGCACATAGCAGAAGGTTGGCGTGGACCGGCTCTCATTCTCTTTGAACTCTTTGCGCAAATCCCAAACATCATCTGCGTTATTAGGATTTGTGCCCACATAGTTTCCCTTAAATACAGTGCAGTTTCCACTCTTGAACTGCTTCTTGATTTGCTCAATTTCTTCTATAGAACCATCTGCGACAATAAGGCGGTTCAAGCCAATCATCTCTATCCAGCCTTGCTCAAAGCCAGCCGTTGCGTCATTGCCAAAGACTTTTGCGTTCAAAAGGCTCTCAATACGCTTTTTTTTGAGCACAGCCTCCGCAGCGGTTATAATGTACGGCGCCCAGTTTATACGGGATGAAATCAGCGACGTAGTGGGTGCCACGTCCGTCATGCTCTGATTGTAACCAACATGGAACACCGTCTTGCCAAGCTTTACGCTTGCTTCCTCGCAAGCAATAGCAGGGCCAGTCGTGTCCGAATGCTGCGATATTATGACACAACCGCTTGCAATCAGTTCTTCGGCACACTTTCGCTCGATTATGTTGCTGCTCCATTTGTTGGTGTATTTTACAACCATAACAGCCTCTGGCACTATGTTACGCACCCCAAGGAAAAAAGCCGTGTACCCAGAGATTACCTCCGCTATCGGGAAGGCTGCGACATACCCTACCTTTGCCCCGCTGCGTTTTATTTTGTTTTTGTTTATCAGCTCAGCCAGCTTCATGCCTGCGACTACTCCAGAAACATAGCGTCCTTCGTAGATTGTACCCATGAAAGTATGATAATTCGGCAGCATAGGAGCCGTATTCGCATTGTCTCCTGTAGCCTGGCAAAACTGCACGTCAGGGTGCTTTTCCGCGACTTTCTTGGTCGTCTTGCTAAAATCAAAGCTAGTAGAGACAATCATGCTGCAACCGCTCTTAATCAAGTCCTCAATAGCTTCCGCACAGACACTCTTTGAGATATTGTATTTTGCGATTACAGTCACATTGTTCGGAAACGCGTCCTCAAGTTCAGTCTGTGCCCTGTAAAAATTGTTCGTGTATGCGTTTACGGTATCGCCAATGTAAACAAAACCTACTTTTATGCTTTTTGAGCTTGTGTCTGGATAAAAAATCTTGGCACCTGCATAAATGAGCAGAACTGTAAGCAGGGCTGTGATTGTCGTAATGACGTACTTATTATTCATCTTCATCCCTCTTTGTTTCCGCAAAACGATCTTTGTCATTGATGCTTTGCTCGTAAATCTTTTGAACATCAAGTTTTCCGCTCGCAATCAAATCAAGCAGGATATCCACAAGCCCAGGGTCAAACTGAATTCCGCGGCACCTCTTAAGCTCCGAGACGACATAGTTCATATCCAACGCCTTTCTGTAAACTCGGTTTGCCGTCATCGCATCAAATGCATCCGCAAGGCCTATGATACGGGCATTCAGAGGAATCTGCTCGCCCTTCAATCCTTCAATATAGCCCTTGCCATCGTACCGCTCATGGTGGTACTTGGCACCATCTGCGACATGCTCAATCAGCGTAAAATCCTTAAGAATTTCACCGCCAATAACAACATGGTTCTTCATTATCTCGTACTCTTCGTCAGAAAGTTTCTCAGGCTTGTTGAGTATTGAATCAGGAACACCTATTTTACCGATGTCATGCAAGAGTCCTGTCTTTCGTATGCTCTCCAGCTCTGCCTCTGAAAAACCCAGCTCACGACCAATCATAACAGAGTATTCGGCAACACGGAACGAGTGTCTTCCCGTGCTCTTGTCACGAGCCTCTATTGCGTTTGCGATAGAGAAAATCGTCTCGTTGCCCATTCTTACCTGATTCCTGATTATGATCATTTCTTTTTCCTGCTTGTGCATACGCCTGTTCTGCAACGTGGATGTAGCGTACCAAGTGAGCCACGCAATAGCGAGGATAAAGACAAAAATCGCATAGACCTTGAACCACCAGTTATCATAAATCCTATAAGACATTACGAGCGTATAGACAGACTCTTCCACAGGCTTGCGACCTTTGCTGTCAAGCACCGCGATGTGAAACTCGTATTTGCCAGCCCTCAGGTTAGTGTAGATTATGTTAGACAGCTCGCTTTGCAACATTATTGACGGCTCTTCATCAAGTCCCGCCATATAAATGCTTATATAGGGATTATTTATCGAGTAGTTGATAATCTCAGGAACAATCTCAATCATATCTGAGCCGGCAGGAATTATGAACGGAATATCCTTCTGCACTATATGGCGTTTACCGTTTACGATTATTGACTTCATAAGAATACGATAGGAACGGTCAGACCTGTCGTAGGTATTAAGATTAAGCCGACTAACGCCATCATCGCAGGAAAGATACAAGTTTCCTGCATCGTCCACGTAATTCCATGAATTAGGCGTAAGCGAACCGCGCAAACCTTTTTTGTGGTCAAGAAGTTCATAATCCAATTTTTTACCAGAAATAAGCTCGTCCCTGTTAACGACAAAGATTCCTGCGCTGCTAAGCACAAAAAGGTTTCCGCTATTGTCGCCGACAAGGTCATAGTTGTTCGAGTAAGGAAAGTTCGATAGCAGGCGGACCTTATAGTTAGCGTCCATATAGCAGAGCCCGTTGCTTGTAACGACAAAGGTTCCCTGTGGCCTGCCTACATTCCAGCGGTCGCTCACGGTTCTGAGAATTATGTTGGAGCTTAGTCCGTCGGAACGTTTTATAAACCGCAAAAGTTTTCTGTCCTTTATAAGGGCAAGCCCTCCGCCGTCCGTGCCAGCAAGAAGCACTCCGTCGCTTTTCTCGGAAAGCGTCAGAATTATAGGTATTTCAAAGCCGTCTTCATAGGTAAGGCTAGAAACAAGCTCACCGTCCTTTATGAAAAAAATGCCGTCATTAGTCCCTGCGGCAATAGTTCCGTCAGAAAGCTCCACAGCAACCCTGAAAACATGCCCTACGCAATATTTACTGATACTTCCGTCACTCTTAACGTTTATAAGTCCCTTCGATTTTGTACAAATCCACAGGGAATTTTTTCGGTCAACCAAAAGACAGCGGATTCTTGTGTTCCCAAGCATTTGAGTAATGCTGTCAGAGGAAGCACTACCTGTCGCTGAGTCAATCACGGTAAGTCCGTTGTCTGTAGCAAAATACAAATTGCCCTTGTAATTCGTCACAGAATTCACGACGGTGCCCTCAAAGCCAGAGGAAAGATAAACCTCCTCAAACGAAGAGCTGCTCATTTTTAGAAGTCCTAGCCTTGAAGAAGAGAACCAAAGGTTTCCCTGATAATCCAGTGTCATGTGGTCAATCGAGTTATTAAACGAACCCGTCTCTATTCCGTAAAAAACACCGTCACTTACATAACCCACTCCGTTGTCCGCACACAGGAACATCACGTTTTCCCTAAAGTCTATGGAGTTCACATGCCGCAAAGTCCCGCAGAATATGGTTTTAAGCTGCTTTACCAGAACACGAACCTGCTCGTCGGACTCCGTGCCGACATTGTACGATGAGACCTCATCTTTCACAGACATGACTATAACCTTGTTTTTCTCAGTCGCCGCATAAAGTAAGCCGTCAGGAGAAAAAGACACAGACGTAAACCGCTCTCTCTCAAGTTGTGTCGAATAGACAATGCGAGTTCCTTTTAAAACAAAAAGAACGCCACCCTTTGTGACAACGGCTATATGCTCGTTCTCATCGGCAGAAACACGCACGGCGGCTTCAATCTCAGGTATTATCGAATAGATTCCAAGTCCCTCCGTTATTGAGAGCACAGCCATTTCTTTTGTCGTTCCAACATAATAAAGACCGTCGGAACCGCGGACAATGCACCGAACAAAGTCGGACGGAAGTCCGTCCTTCTCTTCAAGGACGTTACTCACGGTCTCGTTTATCACGATTGAAAGTCCGCTGTCATTGGTGCCGACCAAAAGCCGCCCCTCATCGTCAACGTAAAGGCACTTAACGGCTTTTATCGAACTGAACTCGTTCATAAGCCTAAAGTCTTGCCCATTGTGGCGGTACAATCCCGCATAAGTACCAATCCACATAACGCCGTCATTAGTGGAAGCAATATCGTTAGCCTCGCCAGCAGGAAGTCCGTTCAGATTATTGTAGACAGTACGCACATAGGCGTTGTAATTTCTTGTCTCTGCATCCGCCTGTTTTGCCGTACCAAACAACAGGCAGGACGCAATGGCAAAGATTAAGGCTTTTGCCGAGATTAACTGCAATTTGAGAAAACTGGGCAAATTAGGGCGCAAAAAGCGATACAAGCGTATAAAAGCGTACAATGCGCTCAGAGTAAAAACCTTATCAAGAAAATCTACATAAAATTGCCCAAAAATGTGGCAAATCGTTATTGGTACATTCCAGCTCGCAAAAAGCTCGATTATTCCATTACCCCACACATTGGAGGTTTTTCCATTTAAAAAGAGCAGATTCAGCATGGAAGCAATCGTAACGCAGACAATCGTGACAAGCACGCTCAGAGACATGGTTTTCAAAAAAGTACGCATCCAGCCTTGTTTGGCAAGATAGCCAACTACAAAGGCAATACACACACTATTTATAGAAAAAACAAATGAAATTGGGTCCATAAGCGAATAAAGCACATTACCAGAGACACCGACAATCGCACCGCAAAAAGGTCCAAGAACATAAGCGGTAAGGAATGTACCGAACGAGTCCATCCACAGCGGCAACTGAGCCTTGTCAGCAATCACCCTGCCGAACACATTGGTAAGAACGCTTAAAAACACAAGCAATGCAATCTGGTATGATTTATACTTTTTCATTGACTGGCACCTCAATCAAAGCGGCGGTAACTATCAGGCAAAACGGCTCGCCTAAGTTGTCAATCTTCACGGAGCACTTCAGAATACATTTCTCGCCTGACATCTTTACATGAGTAAGCCATTGCGAGCTCTCGCCGTTCTTGGCTTTTGCAAGCAGCCGAAGGGTCTCAACATCAGAAAGGGAGAACAAATCCCGTATCGCGACGTTTTTATTGTCCGTAATTCCAAGCTGCCGTTCCGCACTAGTGTTATAAAGGCTTACAATTCCTTCAAGGTCAAAAATCAAAACAGGTATGTCTATCGTGTAAAAGATTTCCTTGCTGACGTTCTGTATCGTAAGCGTATACGAAAGCTTTCGCTTTACCGCAAAATAATAGAGAAAGTAGACGAGAGCGAATGCCGTGCAGAACCCAAGTGACTGGTACCTTAGTGCGAACGAGCCACCGATTATGTCAGGAATAGCGGCAAAAAGCATAAAAAAGTTCGCGCAGAACATCTGCAAAACAAAATGCTTGTCACGGGTAAGTTTTTGGTGCCTGTACCAGAAGATTGCCGTAATAAAAAGTGTAATTGCCATCACAGTAATGTAGCTGTAATGAAAATAATGATGGCTTAATTTTGCAATCTCATAATAAGTGTAGTTGTCATATCGTATATAATTAAAAGAATGCTTGTCTCCGTGTATGAGAATGTCAAAAAGGGCGTAGACAACAAAAAAACCGACAGGAAGATACCGTTTTGATTTTTTGAGCTTCATATCGCTCAGCAAAAAGCAGAATTCAAGAAGTATAAACGTATCAATTCCGCACAAGCCTACGAAACGCGGAATATATGCCTTAGTAGGGTCGGTACTCAGCCCCATTAAGGCATAGCCCATGCAGATGAAAAAGACTGTTATTCCGAACAGGAGCGTGAATTCTCTTATATGCGAAAACGACTTTTCCTGTATACGCAACGATATTCCTGTAATCAGAGCAAGAACAGCAAGCACTACAAGAAAAAGATTTATGTAAATGCCCAGCATTAAAAACTCTTCTTCTTATAGTATAACACATCTTTTTAATTACACAATTTTAAAGTTTGCAGTAAAAACTGCAGTTAACACAGAGGTGTTACAAACAAGGCAAAAACTAGTCTTTGTTAATCTCGTCAAGAAGTTCCTGTCTGATTTTGTTCTTTTCTTTTACTTGCTTCATGTATGCCATTTCATACTCGAATTTCTTGCCCTCTGCCTCATAATGAGAAGCCCTGTACAAGCCATTACAAATGAGAGGAACACCGATAGGAGCGCCAATTATTATTGCTGTAAGCAAATAGCCTGCTACAACTTCAGACTGGCTTCCCTGGTAAGCCTTTGCCCACTTATCAGGAAGATAACCTCCGCTACCGATTGGAGCGTAATTAGTTCGCTCCCAGTCAATTTCATTCGGGTCACATGACGCACATCCAGAAATAGACAATGCCAATACAGCAGAACAAGCCAAAGCAATCAATTTTTTCATTTTTAAGCCTCTTAATAAAACGTTTTAGACATTATATTAAGAACGAAAAAAATAGCAATATCTTAAAATTTACAGGCGAAACAACGTAATTGCCGATAAAACACATCTTGTACTGCAAACTAGGTTCTTGTAAGAAGAAAGTTTGCACTGGGATTTCTTTTTTCTACATTTATGCTATACTGATTCTAGTGCAAAGTAGGTTCTTGTAAGAAGAAAGTTTGCACTAGGAGCGTATTTTGATTAATCGTGATTTGTATCTGAACCGTCTCATCTCAAAAAAAGAAAATGGTCTTATAAAAATAATTACAGGTATACGCCGCTGCGGAAAATCCTATCTTCTCTTTGAGCTGTACAAAAATTATTTGAATTCAATCGGAATTGACGATAATCACATAATTCAGATTCAGCTTGATAAAAAGGAATATGAAAATCTCAGGAATCCGAACAAGCTTTACGAGCACATTCTTCAAAAAATCAATGAGACTGAAAAATTTTTCATTTTCATTGATGAAATTCAGCTTTGCTACCGCATAAAAAAGGATGGCATCGACGAGAATTCCGTTCCAGAAGAAGACAGGGATTTACTTTACACGACTTTCTATGACATCCTCAATGACCTAATGGCTCGAAAAAATCTTGATATTTACGTTACGGGCAGCAATTCAAGGCTTCTTTCCAAAGATGTCGCTACGAATTTCCGTGACAGGGGCGTTGAGATTCAGATATACCCGCTGACTTTTAGTGAATTCTATGATTTTTCGGGACTTGAAAAAGCCGATGCGTGGGAAGAATACATGACTTACGGTGGAATGCCGCTTGCGGTTCTTGAAAAAAATGAAAAAGAAAAAGCCGAGTATCTCAAAACCCTTTTCACAAGAATCTATATCGCTGACATAAAAGAAAGGTACAAACTAAAAGATGAAGAACAACTGAGCAATTTGTTGGATGTAATTTTCTCTTCTGTCGGCTCGCTTACAAATCCTCATAAATTGAACAACACGCTTGAATCCGTGCAAAAAATCAAATTGTCCGACCACACGGTAAAAAAATATCTTGAATATCTTGAGGACTCTTTCATAATTCAAAAAGCCAACCGATACGATGTGAAAGGCAAGTCCTACCTTGATTTTCCGCTAAAATACTATGCGATTGATATAGGACTCAGAAACGCGCGGCTCAATTTCCGTCAGCAAGAGCGAAGCCACATAATGGAAAATATAATTTTCAACGAGCTTATAGCGCGGGGATATTCCGTTGATGTTGGAGTCGTGCAAGTTTCTTCAACAGAAAACGGAGTTCAGAAAAAATCGAACCTCGAAATTGATTTTATAGTAAATCAGGGGTTTAACAAAGTGTACATACAATCGGCTTTCAGCCTTGACGAGCCTGAGAAGATGAAGCAGGAAACTCGTTCCCTAATAAACAGCGGAGATTTTTTCAAAAAAATCGTCGTAGTTGGCGGCAACCAAAAACGCTGGCAAGACGAAAACGGAATAATCTTTATCGGTGTGATTCCATTTTTGCTGGATAAAGAGAGCGTGGAGAAGTAAAAACACAGCTTGTAGTGCAAAGTAGTTTCTTGCAAGAAGAAAGTTTGCACTGGGATATTGAATATACGGGCGTCCAATAGGCAAAGAGCTTATTGGACGCCCCATAGTTTTTAGTCAGCTCCGAGCTTAGTTTTCACTCCGAGACGAAAAGAACGCAGCCGCAAAACCAGCCGCAAGAGTCAGTACCGAAAAGAGGACGAGCGCAACGCCTCCCGCAAAATCTTTTGTAACGCCTACGAACAACAGTACCACAGAGCCTGCGACAAGCCCAAGAATAAGCGAATAAGTGTGCGAGGGAGCCTTTGCCATGAGCAAACGAACCAGAGCCGCGCCGAATATAAGACCAGCCATCACGCCAAGTGCAAACGGAACAAGGAGCGGCACGTTGAGGGTTGCAATCGCGCCCATAATCTGAGCGTACATTCCAAGGGCAAGCAACAAGAACGAGCCTGAGATTCCAGGAATAATCATCGCAATTGCAGCGGCAGCCCCTGCAAAGAACAGCATCAAAGCGACTTTAAACGAGAACTCGCCAGACAAAGACGCAGCAGATGCTTTCGCCGCATCTTTTGCAGAGTCATCAAAGCCGAAAAACATCATGCATAAAACAAGGGCTACGCCAACGGCAAAGCACAAAGCGAGCTGAACCTTTCTTGCGGCAGAAAGCGAACTCTCGCCCCCTGTTTTTTGCAAGCCTGTTTTTTTCCAAACAAGCGGAATGCTGCCCGCAATAAGCCCGATAAAGAAAAAAGTCGTCGGCACAGGGTAAGAGTTCAAAAGCAAAGTGATAATTTTGCTAAAAACAAAAATTCCAATGCCCATTCCCAAGGCGAGCGGAACCCAGAATTTCCAGCTTCTAAGGATTTTTTTAATATTAGGAGTGATTAAATCAATAATTTTATCATAAACATTGAACACTACAGCCATCGTTCCTCCCGAAACTCCAGGAATCACGTTAGCAACGCCCAAAACAATGCCTTTCAATACCAAAAATAAATATTTCATAAAGATGAGTATAATTAAATTAAGAATCTATTGCTATATAGCAGGGGTGAATGTCGAGTTTTAGAAACTTCGTTTCAAAAAGTAAAATACGCAGAAAGCAACTCCC
>CADCRJ010000030.1 GCA_902803735.1 uncultured Spirochaetaceae bacterium | reverse complement strand
CGGCATTTTCTACAAGCCAGGTGTTAAGGCAAATGTAATCTTCTTTGATAAAAAGCCTGCCAGCGACAAGATTCAGACAAAAGAAATTTGGATATATGATTTCCGCACAAACATTCATTTTACACTTAAACAAAATCCGCTTACAGATGAAGCTTTGGATGATTTTATAAAATGCTACAATCCTACAAATCGCTATGAGAGAAAGGAAACTTGGAGCGAGAAGAATCCAGAAGGAAGATGGCGAAAGTTTTCTTACGATGAAATTGCAAAACGGGATAAACAAAGCCTTGATATATTCTGGCTGAAAGACAAATCTTTGACAGATTTAGATAATCTTCCAAAGCCAGAAATTCTTGCTTCCGAGATTATTGAAAATCTGCAAAGTGCGCTTGATAGCTTTGAGGAATTGAAAAGCAAATTGGAGTAAAAACTGAAAATAGAATCAAAGCAATTCCCGTAGATACGAAGAGGCTCATGGATAATCACAACCGAAACAACAAGATGATAAGTGAATTGGCCGAATTGATTGAAAATCATCAATAAAATATAAATAATTATAGGAGAAATCTTTCATGGAAGACTTAATTAGTGCTGTCAATCAGATTTTAGACATACTTAAAGGTAATAACTTATCTTTTATAACATCTATAATTTTTGCACTTGTTCCAATACTTTTAACAGTTATTTCTATAATTTTGTCTGTGAGAATGGACATGCAGAATAAAACATTGCAAAAAATGATTGCCGACCGTGATAGCAGAAATCAAACTCGGCAAATAATTTTGGAAATTTATAATGCTTATTTTACAGGATTTAGAATTACTTCCCAGGCTAAAGATAATATCGAGGACATATTTATATCTGACCAAAGTTATTATAAATGGGCAACAGATTTAGAAACGGCTTACAATTCAATAGCCCAAATGTATAATCAAGCTAAACTTCTTATAAGAGATAATGAGTTCATAGTTTCTTTAAAAAAAGCTTTTGAGTCATTCGGTGCACTATATCATTCTGTAGGACAATATATTGCAACAGGCATTCCTTCGCAAATGATAAATAATGCTTGGCAAAAAATTTATACTGAACATCAAATTTTTTATGGTAGTTACTATTTGTTACTGCAAAACCGTAGTTTGTATGAAGAGTTTAGAAAATTATGCAAAACAACATATACAGATGAAATCCAAAAAAATCTAAGAAATTATATGGATATAGTTGATACAAATGAATTTGACGACCAATTCAAAAAGTACATTAGTATACAGCAACTATAGCAGTATAGCTGACACAGGCACAACTGGTAGACTTATATGGTTCGAGCAAGGCAAATGTAAGTATCCACAAAGGCTTTACAATGGATAAAGCAAACGGCAAACTCAATTTGGCTCAATTTTCTTCCACAAAATCCCGCTTTATTTCCAGAAAATCCTGAAGTCGTTCCATTAGGAGAAAAAGGTTCGCTCGGTCTTCAAATTCTGTGCGAGTCATGGGCAGAGGAACTGTCCTCATTTTTTCACGTATTTGCGAAAGTTCTTCAAGGAGCGATTTTACATCGTTGTCCTTGTGGTACTCGACAGAAACTTTTTCGAGAAAATCGGCGAGCAGGCTGGCTGTGGCTGGAACATTACGAATGCTTTTGGCGTTTTTGAACATTTCGTAAAGGATTTCAGTCTGCTTTTCTCGCATATCAATGTAACGCGTGTCAAATGTGTCATTCTTAGAAAACTGGTTGTTGAAATTTTCTTCAGCCTGTTTTTTTGCAATAAAAAGACTTTGATTAAGCAATCTAAAACAGCTTCCGTCGTAATCTGGCAAGTCTGGATTTTGTACACGAAGTGCCATTCTGTGAAGTGCAAGTTTTATAAGCCCATCGGTTTTATCCTTCAGCTCTTCTATATAATCAGTTTTTTTGTGCAGAAAAATATTCACTAAGATTCCAAATCCAACCCCAACTACAAACAACAGGACTTCGTTTTTGATTTCAGTAAAACCAGCCTTGCCAAAAGAAAGCAGATGAGATATAAGGACTGAGTCCATCGCCATTGCAGAAATCCAATTGCGCCACTGGCATAGCAAAATAAAAATCGCAAGATATAGAAAAAACACAGGAACCGTAAATCCCAGCGTCTTGAATAAAGTGACAGAAATTACGAGAGCTGCTGCAAAGGCAAAGAATCGTGCAAGTGCGGTGCGAAGCGTTTCTTTTTTAGTTGGCTGAACAGAAAGAATCGCGACGATTCCGGAAGAAACTGCAAAATCCAGCTTTAGAGCCTGTGCACAGAGAATTGCAAGTATAGCTGCAATCGAAATTTTTATTGTGTTTGAAGCGATGGATTTCATGCTAAAAGTATATATGAACATTGTGGCTACGAGAAGATTTAAGTCTAATTTGAAGACTTAAAAATAACTGTCTGTTTAATTTTTCAACTTTCAATTTAAATTGCTTTTTGTTATACTTGTTCCATGGTCATCGTTCTAAAGAAAGACATAAAAACAGAAGAAAAGGAAAACATAAAAAAGATTCTTCAAGCCCGCAACTTTGCGATAAACGAAGTTAAGGGTGAGGATGCCACAATTCTTGCAGCCGTAGGAAAACTCGCAATGGACACACGAGAAGTCGAGATTCTTCCGGGCGTAGCAAATGTTATTCCTATCTCAAAGCCGTACAAGATGGCCAGCCGTGAGTTCAAGCCGGACAACACGGTTATAGAGGTAACAAATAACAGAGGTCAGCATATCCGAGTAGGCGGAAGCCGCGTAATAGCCATAGCAGGTCCTTGTGCGGTCGAAAGCCGCCAGCAGATGCTTGACGCGGCGGCAGCGGTAGCGCAAGCTGGAGCTGTAATGCTCCGTGGCGGTGCGTATAAGCCAAGAACATCCCCCTACTCTTTTCAGGGATTAGGAGAAGAAGGTTTAAAGTATCTCAAAGAAGCAGGCGAAAAGTACGGCTTACCAGTTGTTACAGAAATCGTCGCGTCAGAATTCATTCCAGTCATGCGCGATTATGTAGATGTTTATCAGGTTGGCGCACGCAATATGCAGAACTTTGAGCTTTTAAAAAGGCTCGGTGCGCTAGGCAAACCTGTAATTCTAAAACGAGGACTTTCCGCAACCATAGAGGAATGGCTCATGTCGGCAGAATATCTGCTTTCATCTGGAACAAGTGATGTCATTCTTTGCGAGAGAGGAATCCGTACCTACGAAAAGGCAACACGGAACACACTTGATTTGAGTGCGATTCCTGTTCTTAGGAGCATGACACATCTTCCTATTATTGTTGACCCAAGCCATGCCTTAGGCGTTCGAGACAAAATTCCTCCAATGGCACTTGCGGCAGTAGCGGCAGGAGCGGACGGAATCATAGTAGAAGTTCACTGCCATCCAGAACAGGCGTTAAGCGATGCCGCACAGGCACTTTATCCAGCTCAGTTTGACAAAATCATGCGTGACATTGAAGTGCTTGCCCCTGTAATCGGAAAGCAGGTCGCTCACATAAGAGCAATACCAGAGCAGCAAGCAGTAACTACAAAGACTTCAGAAGCAACAGCAACCGCAGCAAAGACATCGGACAAGCCTGTCTGTGCATTCAGCGGAATGAAGGGTGCTTATGCGGAAATGGCTGTAAACCAGTTCTTTGAGGACAATGCAGAAGCCCGCGCAGTCAATTCTTTCGATGAAATTTTTCAGTCTGTAATTGACGGCAACGCTGATTTTGGAATGGTTCCAATCGAGAACAGTACCGCGGGGTCCGTTTACAATAATTATGACAACCTTAGCCGTTATGAAGATATTTCGATAGTCGGAGCTATCACTCTAAGAGTCGAGCATTCCCTACTCGCTCCAAAAGGTGCGACAATAGAAAGCATAAAGAACGTATATTCCCATCCGCAGGGACTTGCGCAATGCTCCAACTTTTTGAAACCGCACAAGTGGAACCTTGTTGATACGGTTTCTACGGCAACAGGTGCCGAGCTAGTCGCAAAGAAAGGCTCTAT
>CADCRJ010000029.1 GCA_902803735.1 uncultured Spirochaetaceae bacterium | reverse complement strand
TGGAGAATTATATTTCCCTCTTGCTTTCTCAGGGTGATGCGGAACGGGCAGAAAAAGAATACCGTATACTGAAAAAAACTTTTCCTGATAATAAAAAGCTTCCAGCATTTGTTGAAAAATTATCGACTCTTATTGAAAACTTTGAAGAGTAGTGCTCTTCGTATCACTAAGCTCTGTTTTCAATGTGTTCTTTATATTTTTCTGGATTTGCCTTGAATGCAACAATTGAAGAATCTGGGTCTTCTACAGCGTGTCTTACAGCTTGCTCAGCTTCAACAATAAAATTGTGGCTGCTTATTTGTCTTCCGTTCTTTGAAGACAAGCCGATGTAGATTTTATGTGCATCATATAGTGATGTCGTCATATTTTTGAGAAGGTTCTCGCTGTAGCTCATCGCTGTCTCTAATGATGTATTCTTCATTATGATTGCAATAGAAGTTGTATCATATTCATAGAATTCTGATGGCTCTGCGAATTCTTTTTTGATGTTTTTAAGAACTTCATCATAAGAATCTTTTTCAAGGGCTTCAAGTTTTATTATAGCAAAAGAAATGTTCTCATTTCCTGCTAAATAAGCGTCCAATGCTTGTTCTAGCTGTGCTTGCGGATGTACTACAATCTCTTCTTCCTGTTCTTGTGCAGCTTCATCAATTGTGTCTTTTTCATAGAAATCAGATGGAATTTCATCAATGATGTCGTTTTCTACGATTTCATCTGAATAGTCTACTACATCGACTGGTTCTGTAAAATCAGTAACATCGGTTTCTAAAATCGGTGTTGGCAAAATAGCATTTTCTGAACCTGCTGTTTCTTCAAATGCGGTCTCTGCAAAGTCTGGTACTGTCTCTGAGTCTACAGGACGAGGTTCTTCTTGTTTTTGAATATTTGCTACAAGAGCTGATTTTTCAGCAGGTTTGTCATCGGCATAATCTGTAGGAGCATCATCTGCTTTTGCTGGTATAGGTTTTTGCTGCTCTGTTTGTGCCAAGTTTTTTGCTTCGGCAAGTTTTTCTTCCTGAGCCTTTACCGTCGGCTTGTTTTTCTCTGCTTTTGGTGGAGCCATAGAAGCCCTTTCTTTGTATAATCCGTCAGAGATTTTTGCATTTTTTGCCATATACGATGATTCGCCGTCTTTTCCTGTGGTCAAGAAAATCATAAGCAGAGAAAGCAAAGTTCCAGTCAAAATCAGCAAAAATGAAATTTTCGCATGGTTATAAATTGTTGCAGGCTTCATTATGTAAATTGAAGCTTCAAGGCTTATTCTTGAGCCATTTGGAATCTGCTGAGTCTGTGAAAAAGCTTTTACTACCTCTGGCGAAGGAAGCGAAAACGATTGTGGAGGGTAGTTATAAACAAGCTGGTCATTTATTTTGAGCCTTAAAATGCTAAAATCACTTATATCGTCAATTGCTTTTATGAATTGGCTTGAAAAGTCTGGTGTTCCTATATTGTATTTTGCTGCGGCTGTCCTTGTTGAAAGCATAAGAGTATCAAAACGTGCCTGTGCTTTTTCGGGACCCTTTTGGTTTTCTATATAAATTCCTGCTGCCAGGTAAATAATTGCGATGATAAATAATGCTGAACAAATTGCTGATACAGTAGAAGTAACCTTATTTTTCATAATGTTTTAGTATAACCTAGAGTTTTAGAGTATGCAAGAAGAAGAGAATTTTTATTCTGGTTAAATTTTAACAGATTTTTTTTATTCTCAACCCATGCGCATAGCGGTAAAAGCGTTAAAAACTCTGTGTTTTGAAGCTTTTCAGCAAGTTCATTCTCATTAAATTTGGTTAAATTTTTTTTGTAATGGGAAATAAAATGTTCATAAGAAAAATTTTGGTTACTTAAATTTTCTTGAATTTTGTTATTTTTTTCAATTTTAAATTCAATTACAACACCTTTCTTATCGGTTTTTTGCCAGCCATTTTTTAGCAAAAAATCATTTAATGATGTTTTGTATGATTCAAGGATTTCTGTTGTAAATTGATTTTCTGAAATTTTTTTGATTTCTGTTCTGTACAGCAGGTTTGTGAAAGTTGTCTCTGCATTATGAATCTTGTTCTCGTTCATCCTGTAGAGCGTGTCAAAATATGTGCCCTTTGTATATGCACAGCCACCAATATACGAGAAATCCGCCCCAAAAAACTGCATTTTTGTAAATCCTGCTATTTTTGCAAAAGAAGCCGCGGCGATTGTCACTGTTCCGCTGCCTGCATTCAGGTGAATAAACGTTTTCTCTCCTGTGTAGTTAGATGCATATTGAGACAGCGGATGTCCTGTCTCGGCGAAAATGGTCTTGCAACCAGCTTCAATTGTTTTTCTCACAGAGGAGGGATTTGCGCACAAATCGAAAGTAAACATAGTATCCTCTGATAATTTGTGCATATAGTGGTGGTGTGATAAAATCTGTCCGTCAACAGAGACTACTGCGTCTGCTGTTATGCCTCGTTTTAGAAGTGCCCCAAAAGCTGTGTCCGTTGCGATTATGTAGTATTCGCTGCGGTTGTTTTTCAGTATTTCGTATGAGCTATTGAGCGAAGGACCCGCTGCTATTATTGCAGCAATCTTTTCACTTGGAATTGTGTCTAATATTCTTTTTGCTGAAATTTTTGATTCGGACGCAATTTTCAGGTTCTCAAAAATGTTTTTTTGCCAGATTTTTCCAAAATGACTTTGGACAGAAAAATCCGCTGATATAATCTTTAGGGAGTCTTTTATGATTTTTTTTGCTTCTTCGGCGGCTTCTGCAAAAATCCGTTCCCATTGTCGTATCGGAAGAATCGTTATGTTTCCGTGGATTGCAGGCTTGTATTCAGATATTATTGTCTCGCTTAAATTTTCAAGCGAGGTAAGTTTTATGTCGCTGTTTTTTCTAAGCGTTTCACATACAGGAATATTTGAAATATAGTCTAACGCCTGTTTGGAGCATTCTGTCGCAATGATTTTTGCTTTTGGAAAGCGTTTTTTTAATGCTTCTATATGATAGCCGCCACCAATTCCGAGTATTATAAAAAAATTGCAGTCGGACTGTATTTCTGCTGCGAAAGACTCAGCTTCATGTTCTGGATTATATTTTGAGTGTATTGATAAAGAGCCGCACAAAGGAATCTGGCTGTCGTTCTTTGCGTTTATTATGTCTGTATACATTTTTCCCTCTATATCAAATCTTTGAGTTCTTTTTCCAATAATCTGCATTTTTCTTCAAGCACTTGCTTTAATTGCAAAGCCTTTTCTTCTGATTTTTCTCGTTTAAGCATGAGAAAATCCGTTGGAAAAAGGTCGTTCAAAAATGCTGGTTTTTCAAAGCTTGCCTCAAGAATTTCAAAGAGTTTTTTTATTCTTGCAGATTTTTCTTGCAAGGAACTCTTTTTTATAAATCCAATGGTTTGCTTTTGTTGATAAGATTTTATCATTGATGAAAAATCTTGCCAGTTTATGTCCCTGATTTTTCCAAGACCGAAAGAGAATCTGAAATTATCAGAAAGTCTGAACAAGCGGGCTGAAAAATACTCTGAGCGAGTAATGAACCAGTTCCTGTATATTTCAAGGGAACCTGCGGACGAGAACTGAGACATGGCGAATTTGCTTTCTTTTGGTTTTATCCTATTGAAAGTAGTTTCTGCATCCATATCAAGTGCGTTTGGCTGTGTGTGCTGAAATCCTTTTGCTGGTGCCTGGTCCAGTCCACAAAAGAAAACTGGTCCCGTTGTAATTGTTAAGGCGAATTCAGCAGCCGTTCCACTTACGGTTCCATTGCGTCGTGCATTCATAAAAGAAATGCCTGCAGACTGAAAAAAATCCCTGCTTGAGCCGTCATCGTAGCAAAGAGGCAAAATACGCTGTGTTTCAAGGATTTTTCTTGGAACTGCGGCCTCTGAGCTAAATGCGAACAGTGGTCTCGCATTCGCTTCTTTTAGCATCTTGTCTGAGGCTGGAAACGCTATGTGCCGTTTAGCCCAATACCCGCCGTCTGTACTGATTACTAAGTCGGGTATAATTCCGTGTCTTAGCAGGGCGGAGTATGCCGATGAGACCGCTATCAAAAAGAATTTATTTCTTTGTGCTTGCAAGTAGGGCAAAGATGTTTCAAGGCTTCTTCCTGAGGCTGCTATTATAACAGGACTGTCCCCAACAGAGAGTTGTTCCGTCTTGGCTATATTTGCTGCAAAAATAAAGCTGTTTTTGAACCAACGTTTTGCAAAGTGCGAGCGGGTTCCCAGTACGTCACGTGCTTTAAGGACAGCTGATTTTATAGCTTGCCAGATTTCGGCAGTTTCTTCTGTAAAAACGCCTCTGCTTGGAGTCCATTCAAAAAAAGCTGCCGAAAAAAGAGTTTCCTCTCCTAGAGAATAAAACAAATCGTTTGAGAGCTTATCTTTGTCTGAGTCAAAATAGAGCACCTTATCCCAAAAAGCGTCTGTTTTTGAAAAATCCCTTGTACAGCGGATTGCATAAAGAGACGCGTCCTTAAATTTTTTCCTCAAAAAAGGAACACAATATGAGAGAGCTGGTTCTATGATTATTATGCAAGAAGGAGAAAAGTCTGCCACAAGATTTGTGACAAATTTTTCTCCCTCGTTTTGCGGGTTGTATTTAGAATGGAGAAATTTTCCGTTGTAAGAACAAGTTTCTGCTCCATTCTTTGCTGTAGAAAACTCAAAAGACACAATCAGCCTTTCTGAAGGAAGTCAATAATTCCTTTTTTGTTCGGGCACATTCCAGCTGGAAGCAGAAGAATGTTTTCCAAGGAATCCTTGCTGATGAACGAAGTGAGCGTGCGAGCTATGTGATATGCCAGCAGCTGTGTGTCAGGCTCATCAGCAACAAATAAAGCCAACTTTATTTCTCCGCCTGTTCCGATATGGATACAGTTTGGTGCCCTGAACAGTGGAGTCATAATAACCTGAGCATTTTCAGTTATGCTCTGTATAAGCAACTCAGTTATTTCTTTATCTTTTATAGAAGCAGCTTTTATTTCTTTTTCAATACAAAGCTTAAGAGACAGAATATACAAGTGTGCGCTCGCAAGTTCCAAGCCTTCGGTAAGATTTGCATCAAATTTCTTCAACAGCTTGTTCTCGTTGTATTTAAAATCAACGATGTTTTTGAGCTTTAGAGCACATTCAGCTGCTGGTGGTTTTTCAAAGCCCTCTTCATCCTCCATTTCTGGTACCATAAGGATATAAGGCATATCCTTGTCCTTGAACGGAAGAAATTTTACGGAATTGACCTCGTCTGCCATGTTTCCCAAAAGAAACATGAAAGGCGTGAGCTCGTTGAAGTCCTTTGAAAAGCACTGCCATTCAAAAGCTTTTGAAAGTTTTCCTTTCCAGAACGAAGCTGGGGTGTAACCGTTTGCTATTGTAGTTGCGGAAAAGCCTATGGAATCTGACATTACATAGACTGTTCCGTTGCTTGTTTTGTATGGTGAAAGGATTCCTGCACGCTTAAAACCTACTCGCTTTGCCCAAGATGAGAACTTAGGCGTCATATCAGCGAGAAGATTCTCTGCGTGTTTAAGAAGTCCGTTGTTCGTAGAGTTTTCTAATTCCATTATGCAAGTCCAAGCTCGTTGAAAAGCTTCTTATATGTCTCAAATTGTTCAGATTGAGCAAATTCTGCGATCTTTTCTTCTGGAAGATTTTCCAAAAGCTGATCCATATAAGACAATACAGATTTTATTTCTTTTTGCAGCTCATTTGGAATTGAAGAATATGCTTTGTCAGCAGATTCTTGTGTTTCTTCAGAAACTGCATTGTTAAGCTCTGGATCAGAAGTCAAGTAGCTGAGGTTAGCTTCTGTAAGGGATTCCTCGATCGGAATCTCTGGAGCAAGAAGATTGTCCAGCTCTTGCTTTGATGTCTCTGTATCATTGATTTCTTCTGTTGTTTCAACAGTTTCTGTAGATTCAGGCTCATTTACCTCTTCATCTGAAATCAATGAATTTTCAAGACCAGGTTCTTCGAGTCCCATGTCAACAACTGACGGCTCTGTTTCTACTGGTTCTGAACTTACAGATTCTATTGTATCTGTTTCTGAAAGCTCTGGTTCTGTGACTTCTGGAACTTCTGCAGGTTCTGCATCTGCAACACCCTCAGTTTCTGTTTCTGCTATAGGTGCTGGCTCGTCAAATGAGAATCCGTCAAGTGACAAATCGTCTGAATCGCTTTCCTGGCTCTGTGCAGTTTCTGTAGACTCTGTGATCAAATCAGTTGCACTTGATTCAATCATAATGTCATCAACTTTTGGAACTGTGATTTCATCAGGAAGATCTTCTGTTCCGTCGTCTGCAAGGTCAAGATTAATGTCATCAAGAACTGGGGCTTCTAGTTCTGAGTTAGAGAAGTCAAGTCCAAATCCTTCATCAGCAATTTCCTCTGTTGCAGGTTCTGTTGTTTCATCAGCATTGTCTGCAAAAGATTCCTCTACAACAGGTTCTTCTGTAGTAGTTTCTTCTGGTATGCTGTCTGTTTCCTCGGCAAATGCAGGAGTTTCTTCATAAGCAGGTGCATCTTCTGAAGTTGCAGGCTCCTCTGTAATTGGGGTTTCGTCAATTATTGGTTCTGTGATTGGAGCCTGATCATCGCTCTCAAAGAGATCAGACTCATCTTCTGCTTCTGGCTCTTCCTCTGGAGTAGAGAGCCGTGCGTTAGAGAGTGACTCTAGAGTTGGATCCTCAATGATTGATGTTGTATCATCATCTGCCTCATCGTCAAATGAAGAGTCTTCAACCTCGTCGTTTGCGATGAAATTGTTTGCTTGTTCTGGAGCTTCTGTTGTCTCTGTAACATCTGCTGTGTTGAGAATGTTGTCAAGCTCATCGATTGACAAGGCGATTGTCTCGTCTTCATCAGAATTTCCGAAGAATCCACCCTCATCCTGTGTTTCAGGAATGTCAACATCAGCGATATTTGAGCTTGAATCTTCAAGAAGCTCATTCTTTGTCTTTTTTAAGGTCTCAACATCATTTTTGAGAGTTGAAATCTCATCTTTCAAAGATGAAAGCTGGTTGACGATCTGGCTCAGAATTGCATTTGTCTGGGCTGCGGTGTCATCTGTAGCAGCAGGCTGCTGTGTAACGGCTGGCTGCTCTGTGACTGCAGGCTCTTCTTGTACTGGCGTGTCCGCAAATGTCTGAGAATCTTTTGGCTCGCTGTCATCCATGAGGGATGCAGTTTCTTCCTCGAAGGTGTCAGGAATTTCATTTTGAATGTCAAAAGTCGTTTCTGTCGTAGTCGGTTCTCCTTCATCCTCAGGAATCTTGTCAATAATCTCTGGCTGTACTTCATCGCCAAAATTTTCCGTTTGGATGACTACTTCATCTTCATCCTCAGCTGGGAATTTGTCAATCTTTACTTGCTGTTCTTCTGAATTTTCGTTCAGGCTGACAGTATTTCCGTTCTCATCTTCAATGCCGTCAAGAATTGAGTCGATGTCAAAGCTTGATTCAGAACTTTCTGTGTCTGTCGTTACTGTTTCTGGAGCATCGACAGGTGTTGGTTCCTCAAAGTCATCGTCCTCGGCGATTACTGTCATATCGGTATCTTTTGTATTTTTTGGCTCAACAGAAGTTTCTTCTACTGGTGGCTCCTCTGATATTGCATCGTCAAAACCAAATGCTGACAAGTCAACGTCTTCCATGCCATCGCTGCTTATAGGCTCTTCTTCCGCTACTTTAGCTTCTGGCTCAGAATCCATGAACATATTTGTTACGTCAACGTCGTCAGAGCTTGAAGTTTCTTGTGGAGCCTCTGGTTCAGACGAATCTGTTGTGAACATATCAGTTACGTCTACTTCTTCGCTTGGGCTGTCATTTCCGCCGTCGCTCATAAACATATTTGTAACGTCAACGGAGTCTCCAGAACTTGAATCATCCATACCGAATTCACTTAAATCAACGTTCTCTGTACCAGCTGCTGAATTGTCGGCTTCATCAAAAGATTTAGAGAAGTCAAGCGAATCTGTTGTTTCTGGGGCTGGAGAGTCATCAAATGACAAGTCAATATCAAGCGGACCGTCATCTGGAACTGTCGAAGGTGAAACGCTTACGTCAGAAATTGAATTATCTGATAAGTCTGTGTCTTCTGGCGGTTCCATGAAATCATCAATAGAAATTGATTCTGTTTCTGATTCAGAAGAAGGGGATGCTGTTTCTTCTTGTTCTGGCTGGGAGCTTTCAGGTTCTTCGTTTGTAAATCCGAAGTCTGATAAGTCAACTTCTTCCATATCATTTGAAGAAGTATTGTTATCATTCTCGAATGAATCGAATGAGAACGGCTCTTCAGCGTTTGATTCAGAGACATCGAAGAAATTGTCTAATCCGTCAATTTTATCTTCTGTAGAATCAGTCTCAGCAGATTGTTCTTCCTGTTCTGGTTCTACATCAGATGCTATTGTATCGTTTTCAAGAATTGGTTCTGAGATTTGTGAGTCATTTATATTTTCTGGGAATCCAGCACTAGCTTCATTAAATTCGTCTGGAACAATGCCGCTTTCTTCTACAATAGGAGTATCATCTGCCATTGAATTAGTAATTGCCATCAATTCAGATTCAGAAAGTGCTGTATCGCCAGAGTCGAATGATGAGAAATCCGGAAGATCATTGTCAATGATTGGTTCTTCATTTATATTGAAATCATCGGAATTAGGTGTGCTGGAAGAGTCGATTGTCCGAGGGGGCTTTTTTACCCAGACGCCATAACTGTCAAGATCATTTGTTTTTTCTGAATCACTCATTATATCTTCCCCTTATTTAATTTATCCTAAACTGTCATTCCAAAAAAAATCAGGCCTCAATAGCTTTGCAAAAACTTTAATTTAAAGAGTTTTTGGAGATTTCTTTTGAAAAAAAATTATAAACTCTTTTCTCTATCGGCTTTTAAGTACGAAAACTGTAGAAATTTGTTTTTTGTGTTATTGATTGTAGAATTTTCTATTTATTGCCGATAGTTATTAAGTTATGACAAAATTGTTCAGAATTCTGGCAGCATCTTTTGCCGGAACATTAATATATGTTCTTATTTCAATAACGTGTGGTCGGGATGGTCTTTGGGCTGATGGGCAGCTTAGAGAACAGAAGCGTCTTTTAAGTGCAAGGACTGAAGAGATCCTGAAAATTAATAACAGCCTTGAGCTGGAATATACTGCTTTAAAGAAGGATCCTGACGTTATAGCCGCTTTCGCGAGAAAACTCGGTTATGTGCGTGACGGGGAGAAAATTGTCAAGATAAACGGACTTATTCCTGCAGAGCAGTTTTCTTTTGAGACAGGCAGACCCTTAAAATCTAACGAACCTCATTCTTTGCCTGAGTGGTTTTGCAAAATTACTGGGATTTTAATGTTCTTTGTGGTATATTTATATTTGTTCCTCGCTGATTTTAGAGGAAACGCTAAATTTGCCAAAAAAAAGAAAAGTAAATTAAATGTAAGGGGGATGGCTGTTTATGATTTGCCGCAAGTCTGATAAAGAGTCTGCTTCGATTGCCGCTGACTATATCCGCAGAGGAAAAGTTATAGTTCTTCCGACTGATACCGTTTACGGTTTTTCAGGAATCGTTGATGGAAAACATTATTCCTATCATACTGATGAAAAAATCAGGGAAATAAAGGGAAGGGCAGAGAATAAACCGCTCATTCAGCTTATTGCAAAACCTTCTGACTTAAAAAAATATACGCGAGATTTGGTTCCTGAGTCTCTGCTTGAAAAATGGCCTGGTCCGCTTACGATAATCGTTCATACGCTCACAAAGACTGGGGATTTTACCACAACAGCATTCCGTTGCCCTGATGATGAGTGGCTTAGATCTGTGATTGAAAAATGCGGTGCTCCAATTTTCTCTACGAGCGTAAACAAGAGCGGAACGCCGATACTTGAGAATATCCAGCAGATAAAAGCTGAATTTGGAAAAATTGTCGATTTGATTATTGATGATGGTGATAAAAAAAATGAGAAGCCTTCCACAATTGTTGCAATCGATGAGACTGGCGAGATAAAAATTGTCCGTCAGGGTACAATGAGTTTGTAATCCTAAAAGAAGGTTGCATTTCGATGAATGTCAGGGCGAATGTCGAGTTTTGATTGGAAACTCAGAAAGCAACGGAACCCCGCTGGGAGTTGATTTCTGAAACTTCGTTTCTGCGTATTTTACTTTTTGAAACTTGATATTCGACCTATCACTTCCTTGTCCAAGTTACAGAAACTGTATCTTCTGATATTGAGTCCCCGTTTGGTACAGGTGAGTGCTTTGTTCCTTCTAGTTTTCCACTTCCTGAAAGTTTGAATTTCCATATTATTGGGGTCGCTTTCTCTGCGATTTTTAGGGCTGTTTCCCTTGGTAGATTCGGGAAAAACGAAGCATTTGATTTTCCTGTCTGCCGTATTTCCAAATCTGCGATTAGTCCGTTGTTTGTTCCGCCTCGAACTATGAGCTGAATGTTCATTGTCGCTCCGTTCTGGAATATGACAAAGCCCTTGCCGCTCCTTAATATGATTATTTTGTCCGTGTATGGTTCTCCGTTCCATGTTCCTGCAAGAGACTCGACGTTTGTTCCGCAGCCCGTGATAGAAGCTTGCAATGACCTTGTGTCAGCGAAAACTTGCTCTTCGGACTGTCCTTTGAAGCTTGCTAGAAGAGCATCGATTGACATCTTTGCACTTGCAAGGATTTTATAATATGAATCGTAAACCTCGGTCTTTGATTGACCTCGCCCAGTATCACTAGAGACTGCGTTGAATTTGCAGTTCCAGCTTTTTTGAGACACGGCCTCATTCTGAATTTCAGATATTTCTGCATAAAAAGCAACGTGTGCTGGGATTGGGAATATTTCAGGGATTTCTGTGGAGGCTTTTGAAGGATCAGGACGTTTATCATCTACGGTTATGTCCGCCATAGATTTAAGCTGTGTGAAAAAAATATCCTGCGCCATTTTCAGCATATTCGCATCAGAAGATTGCGAGACAACTCCATAATAATCAATATGGAGCGGGCTGGCAAAGATGTTTGCCGCTCTGAGAAACAGTAAGAAAATTATCAGCGCGTTGAGAGTTTTCTTCATCACTTTATAAACTATCTTTTGTTGCTTTGGTAACAAAAAAAGCCTGGTTATCTATGAATTCAATCCTTTTCGGAAATCTCTTGCCATATCTCTGTCAAGATCCCTCTGCTTTATAGAATCTCTTTTGTCGAAGAGCTTTTTACCCTTACAAATTCCAAGTGTCACTTTGACACGTCCGTTTTTAAGATGAAAATCCAAAGGAATAAGAGTAAAACCTTTTTCATCAACT